>NZ_AECZ01000030.1 GCF_000179555.1 Solidesulfovibrio fructosivorans JJ] | reverse complement strand
AGGGGAACCCTTTTTGAAAAAAGGGTTCCCCTCTCGCGCTCTCCCCTCCCAAAAACTTTTTAACGATAACAGACCGTCACCATTAAAATCTTTAGAAAGGGGGTCCGGGGGGAAACCTTTCTACAGAAAGGGTTCCCCCCGGTTCTTCACTTCTTAAAGGCTTGCCACCTTCTTGATCAGGCGCACGAGCTGGTTGGTGAAGCCGGATTCGTTGTCGTACCAGGCCAGGATTTTGGCCATGGTGCCGTCGAGGACCTGGCTGGCCTTGGCGTCGACCACGCCGCCGTGGGTGTCGCCGGTGAAGTCGATGGACACCAGCGGCTCCTCGGTGAATCCCAGGTTCTCGCCGGAGGCGGCCTCGAGCACCTTGAGCAGCCCGGCGGTGTCGGTGGGCTTTTCCAGTTCGCAGGAGAAATCCACCAGGGAGACGTTGGGCGTGGGCACGCGGATGGACATGCCGTCCAGGCGTCCGGCCAGGGCCGGGATGACCTTGGTCACGGCCCGGGCCGCGCCGGTGGTGGTCGGGATCATGGACAGGCCGCAGGCCCGGCCGCGCCGCCAGTCCTTGTGGGAGCCGTCCAGGATGCGCTGGCTCATGGTGTAGGCGTGGATGGTGGTCATCAGGCCGTGCTTGATGCCGAAGGCGTCGTTTACGGCCTTGGCGATGGGGGCCAGGCAGTTGGTGGTGCAGGAGGCGTTGGAGATGATGCGGTGCTCGGGCCGCAGGTCCTGGTCGTTGACGCCCATGACGACGGTGATGTCCTCGTTTTTCCCGGGGGCGCTGATGATGACCTTTTTGGCCCCGGAGGCCATGTGCTTTTCGCAGGATTCCCGGTCCACGAACTTGCCGGTCGTCTCGACGAGGTAGTCGCAGCCGCAATCCCCCCAGCGCCATTCGCCGCCGCCGTGGCGGGTGATGGCGACGGGCTTGTCGTTTATGATCAGGCCTTCCTCGCTCGGGACGACGGTGCCGGCGAAGCGGCCGTGCACGGAGTCGTATTTGAGCAGATGGGCAAGCTGGGCGTTGTCGGCCCGGGCATTGATGGCCTTGATGGTGATGTCGGGATCGCCGGCAACAAGCCGCGTCAGGTATCGTCCGATCCGGCCGAATCCGTTGATGCCGATCGTAACCGCCATATCCGTGTCCTCCTGGGATGGTTCGTGAGGTATCGGTGGGAAGCGCGTGGGCACGGCCCGCAGGCGCGAAAAATTATAGGCCGGGTCACGGTTTTGTGTCAATGAAATGTCGTTCTTTTCCGATGGTTAGGCGGTTTGCCAAAACGGGGCGGACGACGGGCGGCCAGGAGGCGGCAAGGGCCAGCCTGGCCGAGACGGCCAGGGCGGTCAGGGCGATGTCGCACCAGGCCAGGGCGGACAAGGGCGCAACCGTGTAAAAGCGCCAGGCCATCTCGGCCGTGGAGGCGTCGACGGTGGGAAAAGCGCCCAGAAACGGCCAGAAAAGGACCGGAGCCCGCACCACGTCGCAGACGAGGTGCAGGCTCCAGAAGAGGGCCACGACAAGGGGCCACGATGCGGGCAGGCGCGCCCGGCGGCACAGCAGGGCGAAAAGCGTGAGAAAAAGCGCGCCGCCGATCAGGCTGTGGGCGATGCCGTGCCCGGGCAGGCCGAAAAGGAGCTTGAGCGGCTTGTCGATCCAGTCCGGCCCGAAGGCGGCCACGACGCAAAGCGCAAGCGGCGCGCGGCGAAAGACGAACTGGTTGCCGAGCGAACCCAGGGCGGCGTGGCCGAAAACCATGGTTGCGCCTTGCTATTGGGGCAACAGCCAGTTCTGGTCGATGGAAAACAGGGGAAACGCCGGCTGTGGTTCCGGCGCGCCCCGGACCATGGAGTCGTAGCAGGCCTTTTCATTGGCTATGGCCCTGTTGTCCGAGAGCCGGATGACATTGCCCTTGGGGCCGTCATCGACGGCCGCGCCGAAATGCTCGAGCAGCACGTCGACGCCCTTGGTCTTGTTGGAGCCGAACACCCAGCGGTAGCCCTTGTACTTGCCGCTTTTTTTCGAAGGCAGCGGGGTGGGCACGCCGTAGCGGACGGTCATGCCCTTGACCAGCTTGTCGAAGGCGGCCAGGGAGCCGTCGGCGTAGAGCAGGCGCACCCGCATGACGCGGTTGGTGGTGGCGCAGCCGCCGAGGATCACGTAGCCGGCCTCGAATCCCTTGGTCGGCTTGAGGTTGGCCCGGATGAGCCACGGCCGGTTCCAGATGGGGGCCATGCGGGAGATGTCGAGGCGGTCGCGCAGGTTTTCGGCGTCCGCGCCGAGGGTGATGCCGGCAAGCGTGGTGGGGGCCTTCTGGGCGCACACGGGCGCGGCCAGGGACAGGATCACGGTCAGGGCGAGCAGGGCCGGAAGACATCGGGGCATGGGAGGCTCCTTTGGCGTCGTTGTCTGGCTTCTCGGCCCACAATGCCCGGGGTTTCGCGATTGTCAAGGCCACGGGCTTGCCGGACGTCGCGCCATGGCGTAGAAACGCCACAATCCGTCCGGGCGCGTCGCCCGCTTGTCCCATTTCAAGGAGATTATCGACATGACCAGAAAGGCCTTGCTTTTTGTCTTGTTTTTCATGCTGGTGGCGTTTCGCGTTCCGGCCTATTCGGCTTCCTCGGTGTCCGCGGCGGGGGGCAAATCCTTTGCCCAGGCCTGGAACAGCTACAGCAGCGGCGAGAAAAAATCCTTCCTGTTCGGACTGGCCACGGCGGTGCGGATCATGTGCACCGACGCGAGCACCCTCCAGAAGGACGCCAAGCCCCAGGAGATCGAGCAGCACTTCCGCAACTGCTTCAATTCCTACGTCGGCGTGGAGCCCGGCCGCCTCATCGACGCCATGAACTCCCTCTATGCCGACCCCAAAAACGCCATGATCCCCATCGACGGGGCCTACAAGATTTCGCTTATGCGGCTGCGCGGCGACAAGGTGGACGAGGTGATCGTCCAGTCCCGCAAGTACGGCGAGCGGATCCAGCAGGAAATCGACCAGCAGCGCAAGGCCGGCAAATAAAGGCAACGGCGACGCGGGAGGGGACGCTCTTCGAGAGGAGGCGGCCCTCCCGCGCTCTTTCCTCCCTCAATTTCCCGTCTTGCCGGGTGTCGTCCCTTCGCGCCCTTGCCCATGAAAGGGACGGGGCTTTCGTCCCGGGCTAGTAGTCCCACTTCCAGTTGACGCCCACGCCCTGCTTGTTGTCCGCGCCGACCCGGCTGTCCACAGTGATGTTGGGGGTGACCTGCACCTCCACGGACACGGCCCCGGACTGCGCGCCCATGCCCTGTTCCACGCCCACGGTCACGCCCTTGGTGATTTCCTTGCCGGCCTTGAGCACGGTGGAGGCCATGCCGCCGCCCTTGCCGTCCGAGACCAGGGACAGCTGGTCGAGGCCGAGAATGCGTCGGGTGCGGGCCAGGACGCTGGTGGGCGAGCCGCCGGCGTAGAGCGAGGCGGCGGCCTGGGCAAGCTGGGCCGCCTGGACCGGGGACAGCGTCTTGGCGGACTGTCCGAAGAGAATCCGCGAGAGGATCTCGTCATGGGACAGCGTCGGCGTCGAAACCAGCTTGATGGACGGGTTGGTCGCGTCGCCGGTGATGGAGACCCCGGCCGTGACGTCCCCGGAGGTGTTTTCGGCCAGGATGTCGAGGAGGGGGGCCGGGGGCGTGCCGCCGGTGAAGGTGACGTCGCCCTTGCTGATCTCCAGGTTGCTGCCGAAAAGCTCCACCCGGCCCTTGGCCACGTAATACTTGCCGACCACGACCGGCGCGGCGGCCGTGCCCGTGACCTTGACCTTGCCTTCCCAGCGCGATTCCAGTCCCAGTCCCCGCACGTAGACCGCCTGGCCGAGCGAGGCCGTGATGTCCAGGTCGACGCGGCGGGCGGCGGCCGGCGGCTCGTGGCGCTTGGCCTTTTTCTTCGGCGCGTTGGGATCGTTGACGTAGGTGACGGGAATGACCACCACGTCCGGGGGCAGCGAGGTGGGCAGGTTGATGTCGGCCGGGCCGATCTCGACGGCGCCGCTCGCCCGCATCTGTGACAGGGTGCCGGCCACGGCCAGGTCGCCGTTCGCCGTGACCCGGGCCAGATCGAGCCCGGCCACGCGGAGATGGTTGAGTTTCAGCTTCAGGTCCACGGGGCCGTTTTGCGGGTCCTCGATGCCGACCTTGCCGGTGAGCGTGAAGGTGCCGCCGTGGCCGTCCTGGCCCGAAGCCTGCGCGATGGTGACGGTCCCGCCCGAGGCGTTGGCCCGGAAGGTCAGGTTGTGCAGGACGAGGCCGGCATCGGCGTTCTCGAGCTTTTTCGCGGCCAGGGCCATCGATCCCGAAACCGACGGGGCGGCAAGCGTGCCGCCAAGGGCCATGTCGGCGGTCAGGCGGCCGACGATGCGGGTATTGGCCTGGGCGAGAAGTCCCGCCATTTGCGACAGGTCGCTGTCGGCGGTGACCCGGCCGGAAAGCGGGGCGTTTTGCGGCACGTCGAAGGCAAAGGGTTCCAGGCCGAAGCGCACGGGCAGATTGGCCGTGACGGTGACGGCCTCCTTCTTGCCGGTCGGGCCGACGGCGACGCGCGCCTCGGCCTTGCCGCCGGAAACGGACGCCTTGGCGGTCACGGCCAGCGTCGGCAGGCCCGAACCCTTTTCCGAGGCCATGGACAGGTCGTTGACCGCGACCTCGGCCGTGATTTCGGGCCTTGCCGGGGAGCCGGCCAGGGACACTGACGCTTGTCCCGTGCCGCTAAGCCCGGTCACGCCGAAGGAGGCCAGCATGGGCAGGGAAAGATGCGTGACGGAAGCCTTGCCGGAGACGGACCGGGGCGAGAGGTTGGCCGAGGCTTCGATTTTGGCCTTGTCGAAGGTCAGGGCCAAGGCGTCGAGGCGTTTGGTCGCGCCGTCGAGGGTCACCGTGGCCGGAGCGGTGAGGCGGAATTTCTGCTTGTCCAGGCTCCCGTCGAGGCTGGACACGGTGATCCGGCGGCCCTTGCCCGCTGGCGCAAGGCCGATGGTGGTGGCCAGGGTGAGCGGCTTGCCCCCCGGGATGGTCCCCTTGGCGTCGAGCCTGGCGGAAAGCGCGCGGCCGTCGCCATGGGCGGCCAGGGACAGCGTCGCCAGATCGAGGTCGCCGGCGGCCAGCCCCTTGGCGGCGATGTCGGCCTTGCCCCGGGGATTGCCGGTGACGTCGTCGAGATTGGCGGCCACGGTCAGGTTCGCGGCGGCAAGGCCGGGCAGGCGCAGGCCGGCGGCGGTCAGGTCGCACACGACGCCTTGTCCGTTTTTGCCGGCTGTGGCCGTGGCGGAAAGCGTCAGGCTGCCGGCGAGCTTTTGCCCGGCGAAACGGCCGATCCCGGCGAGGCTTCCCGCCTTGCCGGAAAGCTTGCCGCTGACGCGTCCGGTTGCCGTGTCGACGACGGCGTCGCCGGAAAAGGCGGTGTCCGGGGCGGCCAGACGCAGGTTGGAAACGGAAAGCCGCGTGCCGCGCAGGGCGTAGCCGGCTTCGAACCGGGCCGATTCCCCCTCGCGCCGGGCGGAAAGCGACAGTGTGCCGTTTGGCGCGGCGGCCAGATCGTTGCCCGTGGCCGCAAGCTCCAGCCCGGACAGGGCCAGGTCGCCGAAAACGAGGCCTTCGCCCTTGGCCGAAACGGTCAGGCGTGGGGCGGCGGCGGTGCCGGCGACGGCCAGGTCGAGGGACAGCGCGCCGCCGCTTTTTTCGCTAAGGGCCGGTTCGAGCACGGCCAGATTGGCGGCCTTGAGCGCGGCCTTGGCCGAAAGGCCATCGGAGGCGGCGTCATAGTCGCCCGAAGCGGCGAGCGTGACCGCCTTGCCGTGAAGGGTCAGGGATTCGACGCGCGCGCCGGATGCCGCGAACCGGGCCTTGGCGGCGACGTCGGGCGACGCGCCGAGCAGGGCGGCCAGGGCTTTGGCCGCCTCGTCCGCGCCTTCGCGGGCGGCCAGCCCCGTAAGATTTACAGCCAAGTCGGCTTTCCCCTTGCCGGCGGCGTCGGCCGCGATGTCGGCCGTCAGCGCCAGCTTGCCGGTCAGGCGCAATCCGGCCAGGCCGGCCGCGCCGGCGATGTCGGCCACGGAAATGCCGAGCTGTCCGGCGATCTTGTTGCCGGCGTAGCGCAGGTCGCGTGCGGTAACCGCGCCGCCCGCGCCCGTAAGGGCGATCTTTTTCGCGGTGACGGCCCCGTCGGCGGCGACGTCGGCCGCCGCGTTGAGGCGTAAGGCCTCGCCCAACAGCGAGGTCCCCTCGGGCCCGGCCAGTCCGTCCAGATTGCCGGTCACGGTGAGCCCCGCCCCGGGAAAGGGGCCGTCCAGGTCGCCGGCCGGATCGGCCGTGGCGTTGATCGTGGCCGCCCTGAGGGACGTCGGGCCGGCCCTCAAGCCGCCGAGGGTCAGGCGCGCGGTGAGCTTTGGCCGGTTGAGCGGTCCGCTGGCGTCGATGGTGACCGCCGCGTTGCCGGCCAGGGAGGGATCGATGACGGCGGCGTCCGGGAGGTTCACCGTGGCCGTCGCGGTCATCTTCTTGCCGGTTGCGTCCAGGCCGGCCTTGGCCGTGAGGCTGCCGGCGGCCACGTTGGCCGTCAGCTCGTCCAGGAACAGGTCGTCGTTGACGATGCCCACGCGCCCGGCCAGGGAGAGGCCCGGATGGTCGCCGACCAATTTGGCGGCGGCCTCGGGCACAAGCCCAGGCGGCGGCGTGACGGCCAGTCGCACGGAGAAGGCTGCCAGGGCGTTTTTTCGCAGGGGCACGCCGAGGCCCAGGTCGGCGTTTAAAAATTCCTTGCCGCCAAGCGCGGCCGTGAACGTTCCCTTCCAGGCGTCGAGCGGGCCGTCGCCGGTCAGGTTCACGGTCAGCCCCCCGCCGTCCGGTCCGGCCAGGGCGGCGGCGAGCAGCCCGCCGGGCGCGTCGGCCAGGGAGGCCTTGGCCGCGAGCTTCCAGTCGGCATAGTTGAGCGAGCCGGCCAAGTTGACCGAAAGCGGCTTGTCGCCGTCCAGGCGCTGAGCGGCGAGCGCCAACCCCACGGCCCCGGCCCCGGATTCGGCCAGCCTGCCGTCGATGCGAATGACGGCGTCCTGGCCGGCCAGTTCCTTGTCCAGGATGAGCCGGCCCACGGCAAGGCGGTCCACGAGGATGGGCGGCAGCCGGGGGAAGCGCGGCGGCCACTCCATGGCCGGGGGCTCCGGCGCGGGCGGCAGGTCCGGGGCGCGGCGCACCCGCACGGTGCCGGCCGCGATCTCGTTTATGACCACCCGGCCGCGCAGCAACGCCAGCGGCGACCAGGACAGGCGCGCGTCGGCCACCACAAGCCAGGTGCCTTTCTTGTCGGCCAGGGCGAAGCGTCCCACGTTTAAGGAGAAAGGCAGTGTGCCCGAGACGTTTTCGATGCGGGCGTCGAGTCCCGACCCGGCGCGTATGCCCTGCTCGGCCACCCGGGCGGCCAGGTCGAGCCCGAAGGGGGTCAGCAGCAGGCCCCAGCCGACAAGCAGCAAGGCGCAAAGGCCGGCCAGGGCGAACCCCAGCCAGCGCCAGAAGCGGCGGCGCGGTCGGGGATGGCGCGGTGGGGCGGCGTTCGCCCCGGCCTTAGAAGGACTGTCCGATGCTGAAGTAGAATTGGGCAATGTCGTCGATATCCTTGCGCGGGGTCACCGGTGTGGCCACATCCAGGCGCACGGGGCCGACCGGGGTGTACACGCGAACCCCGAGCCCCGCTCCGAGCAGAATCGGCTGGTCGTAGGGGGCCAGGGCGTTTTTGAAGGCGGAGCCGCCGTCGAGGAAGGGCACAATCCCGATCAGTTCGGTGATGCGCCAGCGCAATTCCGCCGAAAAGGTGAAAAGCGATCCGCCGCCGACCGGGGTCTTGCCCCGCAGCGGTCCCACGGTCTGGTAGGGGTAGCCCCGGATGGAGCCGGAGCCGCCGGCGTAAAAGCGCAGGTCCGGGGAGACGTCGTTGCGCGAGGCCCCGATATTGGCGCCGCCGATGACCCGGGTAGCCAGGACCAGTCCCGGTTTTTCGAGCAGTTTGAAGTAGTTGGCCACGGAAAATTCCGGGCGGACGAAGTTCGGGCCATTGCCGACGGCGCCCCAGTAGGGGGCGCAGGCGAGGCTCGCCATAATGCCTTGCTGCGGGTCGAGCAGGTCCTTGCGCGTATCGTAGGAGGCTTCGACGGGCAAAAAGACGAAACCGTAGCGGGTGCCGTCCTCCCAGGGACGCGATTCGTCCTTCTCGATGTAGGAGGCGCGGTAGCCGACCCCGGCCCCGGCGGTGAAGGTGTCGGTGAAGTGGCGGCGCACCATGGCCGTGGCCTGGGCGTTTTTGCCCTTGTAGGCCTTCTTGTTTTCGTCGGCCACCTTGCCCTTGGCCGTAAACAGGTTCTTGGGGGCCAGGAAGTCGGGCTTTTCAAACGTGATTTCGCCGAGCTGCTCGATGGCCGAGCCGGTGGCCGCCAGGGAGAGCTTTTCGCCGCCGCCGAAGAGGTTGCGGTTTTCCCAGCTGAGGTTCGCCCCGGGGCCTTCGTCGGTCTTGTAATTGACGCCGCCCTTTATGGTGCGATGCTTGCGTTCGATCACCTTGACCAGGATGGGGGCCCGGCCCGAGGCGTCGAGCTCCCCGGCCGGCTCCACCTGGACCATGGTGAAAAGGTCGAGGCCGACGAGCGTCTTGCGGTAGCGGGCCACGAGGTCCGCGTCGTAGGGCTGGCCTTCCCGCCAGGGGACCTGGGCGGCGAGGTAGGCCTCCTTGATCGAGGTCAGCCCGGAAAAGCGCAGCGGCCCGAAGGCGGCCCGCGGCCCGGGATCGACGGTCCAGACCACGGTCACGTCGTGGTTGGCGAAATTGGCCGTGACCTGGCGCTTGGCGATCTTGGCGTAGGGCCGGGCCTGCCGGTGCAGGATGTCGGTGATCCTGGCTTCGGCGTCGACCACGGCCTTGGCCAGAAACGGTTCGGGCACGGGCAGCCCGATTGCTTCCGGCGTCGGCAGTTCGGCGTCGCGGCCCGGCTGGTCGGGCGGCACGGCGAGTGTCACCTTGCTTAACGCGAAGCGCGGCCCGGCCTTGATGGCGTAGGTCAAAACCGCCGGCGAAACGCCCTGGTCGAGGTCGACGGTGATCACGGCGGCGAAGTAGCCTTCGGATTGAAAGACCTTGGCAAAGGCGGTCTTGTCCTCGTCGGCCCGGCGCTCGAGGAGCAGGGCCGAATCCGGCGGGCTCTGGACCAGGCTTTCCGCCTTGGAAACCTGTTTGAGCAGCCCGAGGATGCGGGGATCGGCGTCTCCGGTGTAGCGCACCACGTAGGCCAGCCCGCTTGGGGACGCATGGGAAGCGGCGTGGGCGGCCCCCCCGATGCAGGCGCAGGCGGCCATGATGGCGAAAACGGCCCAAAGGGCGGCAAAGATCCTTGAATGCATGCGCTGTCCGATAACGGGTCTCTCTTTCCTTGCAACCGGCCGACAGGAGCAGGCCTAACACGAGCGCAAGCGGCCAAGCAACAGGAGGGACGGCGGATCGAGTCGAAAAGACTCTTTTTTCTTGCCCCGGCGTCGGCCAGGGACGATCCCCCTTCGGAGGACCGTCGAACATGGCCGGCGACTTGACCCTTCGGGAAGCCATGCCCTAGTATGGAATGTGGAAAAGGCTGCTGCGCACTTCGCATTTAGAGAATCCTGACGGCAAAGGCTGGTGGAATGTGGACGGCCCCAAGCGCATTTTGGCTATTGACGACGAACGCATCAACCTTCGGGTGATCGGCGGGCTGTTGCGCAACCTCGGCCATGAACCGGTGCTCACGGAATCCTTCACCGAGGCGCGCCAGCACCTGGATGCGACCATCGATCTGGTGCTGCTCGACGTCATGATGCCCGAAACCGACGGTTTCACCGTGGCCAAAAAAATTCGGGAAATCCCGGAAGTGGCCGACGTCCCCATCATCATGGTCACGGCGCTGACCAGCAAGCAGGACAGGCTCAAGGCCGTCGAGGCCGGGGCCAACGACTTCATCTCCAAGCCCATCGACCTGACCGAACTGCGGGTGCGCATGGGCTCGCTTCTCAAGATGAAGGAATCCCAGGACGAGGTGAAGCGCTACCAGGCCGAACTCGAGGAGATGGTGGCCGTGCGCACCTCGGCCCTCAAGATGGCCCTGGAAAACGTCAAGGAATCCCAGCGCACCATCCTCTCGGCCCACCTGGAGACCATCCACCGCCTGGCCTCCGCCGCCGAATTCAAGGACGAGGAGACCGCCGATCACATCCAACGCATGAGCCGCTACTGCGCCTTGCTCGCCGCCAAGCTGGGCCTGCCCGACGCCGAGGTCGACCTGGTCTTGCAGGCCAGCCCCATGCACGACATCGGCAAAATCGGTATCCCCGACAGCATCCTTTTGAAGCCGGCCAAGCTCACGCCCGAGGAATGGGTGGTGATGCAAAAGCACACCATCTTCGGCGGACGCATCCTGGGCGATTCCAATTTCGAACTCTTGCGCGTGGGCGAGATCATCGCCCTGTCCCATCACGAGAAATGGGACGGCTCGGGCTATCCCAAGGGGCTTTCCGGCGAGGCCATCCCCCTCTACGGCCGCATCTGCGCCGTGGCCGACGTCTTCGACGCCCTGACCAGCAAGCGGCCCTACAAGGAGGCTTTCTCCAACGAGAAATCCCTGGAGATCATGCGGGCCGGCCGGGGAAGCCATTTCGATCCGCGCGTGCTGGATGTCTTTTTGAACGATTTCGACAGCGTCGAAAAAATCCAGCGGGAATTCGAGATGTAAACGGGCCTTTAGGGACCCGAACCCCATGTCCGACACCGACAAGCGACCCTCCGTGCTCATCGTGGACGACGTGCCGGCCAATATCCGGGTGCTGGCCGAGTCCCTGCGCGACGGGCACGACATCCGCGTGGCCGCCCGGGGCGTGGATGCCCTGGACCTCGCCCGGCGCCTTCCCCCGGATATCATCCTCCTCGACGTCGTCATGCCCGACATGGACGGCTACGAAGTCTGCCGCCGCTTGAAGGCCGATCCGGCCACGGCCGGTATTCCGATCATCTTCGTCACCGCCAAGTTCGCGCCCGAGGACGAGGCCTACGGGCTCTCGCTCGGCGCCGTGGACTACATCGCCAAGCCGGCGAGCCCGGCCGTGGTGCGGGCCAGGGTGAAAAACCACCTGGAACTGCGCGCGGCCCGGGAGGAACTCGCCCGGCAAAACGCGGCCCTGACCGAGGCGGCCAAGCTGCGCGAGGATGTGGACCGCATCATGCGTCACGACCTCAAGGCCCCGTTGACAGGCATCATCGGCCTGCCGCCGCTGATCCTGGACGAGGGGAATCTCAGCGACACCCAGGCCATGTTCGTGCGCCTGATCGAGGAAAGCGGCCTCAAGATGCTCTCCATGATCAACCAGTCCCTGGACCTGTTCAAGATGGAGCGCGGGACGTATGCGCTGCGTCCCGAGCCCATGGACGCGGCGGCCGTGGTGCGGCGTCTTTTCGCGGAGGCGGCGGGCGTTGCCGGCGACAAGCACAATGTGCTGACTCTGACCGTGGCCGGCAGCCCGGACGACGGCAAGACGCCGGCCATGCTCACGGCCGAGCGGCTGCTTTTCCACACCATGCTGGCCAATTGCCTGAAAAACGCGCTGGAAGCCTCGCCGGAAAACGGCGTGGTCACGGTCGCTCTGCGCCCGGGCGATCCGGCCGAAATAGCCGTCACCAACCAGGGCGTGGTGCCGGCGGACATGCGGGAACGCTTTTTTGCGAAGTATGCCACGTCGGGCAAAATGGACGGCACCGGACTCGGAACCTACTCCACGCGGCTTATCGCCGAAGCCCACGGCGGCGGCGTGCGCATGGAAACCTCCGACGCTACCGGCACAACCACAGTCACGATATTGTTACCTCAAGGAGAATGTGCGAGAGGGGAAACCCTTTAAAAAGGGTTGTCCCCTCTCGCGCTCTCCCCTTCCTAAATTTTATAATTTGACTGATTGTTGCGGGTAACATCCCGTAACCATTAGAAGTCTTTTGAAAGGGGGTCCGGGGGGAAACTTTTCTTCAGAAAAGTTTCCCCCCGGCTTCCTCCTCCTCCCGCAGCACGCGCCGCAGGATCTTGCCGCTATGCGTGCGGGGCAGGCTTTCGCGCAGCGCGACCGCCCGCACGATGACGATGGGGCCGAGTTCGCGGCGCACGTGGGCGCGCAGGTCCGAGGCGAAGGCGTCGGCGTCGGCGTAGGCCTCCTGCCACTGGGGTGAGGGCACCACGAAGGCCTTGGCCACCTCGCCCTTGATCTTGTCCGGCAGCCCGATCACGGCCGCATCGGCCACGAAGCGGTGGGAGCAAAGCGCCGCCTCCACTTCGGCAGTGCCGATGCGGTGGCCGGCGATGTTGAGCACGTCGTCGGCCCGGCCCTGGATCCAGAAATAGCCGTCCTCGTCGCGCCGGGCCAGATCGCCGGCGAAATAGACGCCCGGGATCTTTTCCCAATAGGCGGCGTAGGCCGCGTCGTCGCCGGCCAGGCCGGTGAGCATGCCGGGCCAGGGTTTGCCAAGGACCAGAAAACCGCTTTGGCCCGGGGGCACGGGCCGGCCGTCTTCGTCCACCACGTCGGCGGCGACGCCGGGCAGGGCCTTGCCCACGGAACCGGGCTTGAGCAGGGAGATCGGCATGGGCGAGAGCATGGCCATGCCCGTTTCGGTCTGCCACCAGGTGTCGAGGACCGGGCAGTTGGAGCGGCCGATGTGCTTGTAGAGCCACATCCAGGCGTCGGGGCCGAGGGGCTCGCCCACGCTGCCGAGAAGGCGCAGTGTCGAGATGTCGCGGTTTTTGGGATACTGCGGCCCGTAGCGCATGAGCATGCGGATGAGCGTCGGGGTGGCGTAAAAGATGGTGGCCCCGTAGCGCTCGATGATGGCCGGCAGGCGGTCGGCCTGGGGATAGAGGGGGTGGCCTTCGTAGAGGATGACCGTGGCCCCGGTCAAAAGCGGCCCGTAGACGCCGTAGGTATGGCCGGTGATCCAGCCCGGGTCGGCGGTGCAGAAATGGATGTCCGTCGGCTTGATGTCGAAAACGGTGCGGAAGGTGTGGTGCGCGCCGACCATGTAGCCGCCGTGGCTGTGCACCACGGACTTGGGCTTGCCGGTGGTGCCGGAGGTGGGCAGCCAGAAAAGCGGCTCCCCGGCCTCCATGATCTCGGTCGCCGCTTCGGGCGATTCCTGGCGCAGCAGGTCGTGGTAATACAGGTCGCGGGGCTCCTGCATGTCGATGTCGCCCCCGGTGCGGCGCACGACCACCACCGTCTCGGCCACGTCCGGCCTGGCGTCGGCGAGGCCCTCGTCCACCACGGCCTTGAGGTTTATAAGCTTGCCGCCGCGGTAGAAGCCGTCGGCCGTGACGAGCACCTTGGCCCCGGCCTCGTTCACGCGTTCGCGCAGGAATTTGGCCGCATAGCCGGCGAAGACGAAGACGTGCACGGCCCCGATTTTGGCCGTGGCCAGCATGGCGACCACGGTTTCGGGGATGGGCGGCATGTACAGGCACACCCGGTCGCCGCGCCCGACGCCGAGCGCCCGGAGCGCCCCGGCCAGCCGGTTGACCTCGCGGTAGAGCTCGAAATAGGTGAATTTGCGGCAGTCTCCGGCCTCGCCCTCCCAGATGAGCGCCAGCTTGTTCTTGGTCCAGATATGGACGTGGCGGTCCAGGGCGTTGTGCACGATGTTGGTGCGGGCCCCGGGAAACCAGCGGTAGACCGGGGGGCGCGAGTCGTCGAGCACGGCGTCCCATTTGCGGTGCCATTCGAGTTCGAGGGCCGCCTGCTCCCAGTAGCCCGGGTGGTCGGCCGCGGCCAGCCGGTAGGCCTCGACCAGTTCGGCCGGCTTGACGTTGGCCTCGATGACCGTGGACGGGGCCGGCCGGAACACGCGCTCTTCCGCAGGCGGCGCGCCTGGGGTCTCGGTCGTCGGCATCGGTATCCTCCTTGGCGGCAAAACGCGTTCCCTTACAAGCCGAGAATCTGCTTGAGCTCGCCGATGCGGCGGCGGCCGATGGGCAGTTCGATGCGCGTCTTGCCGGCGGTGCGCAGCATGAAGTTGCCGCCGGGCAGGGTGGCGATCTCCGTCACTTGGTCCAGGTTGACGAGGTATTTGCGGTGCACCCGGAAAAAGCGGTGGGGCCGCAGCCGTTCCTCGAGGTTTTTGAGGCGGTACGAGGTCAGAAGCTTTTTGGTGGCGGTGTGGACGAAGGAGTAGTCCTCGTAGGCCTCGATGAAAAGAATCTGGGTGTAGGGCATGAGGATGGTGCGGCCGTCGAAGGTGATGGGGAGCTTTTCGATGTCCACCGGCCGCTCGGAGCCCGTGTCCCAGGCCTGACGCAGGGCCGAGAGGAAGCGGTCCTCCTCCTCGCCTTCCAGGGGGAGCTGCACGGTCCGTTCGCCCTCGGGGTCGTCGTCCAGGGCGGCCGGGGCGGCGGCGGGCCGCCACTGGGGCGGCGGGGCCTCGCGAAAGGCCGGCTTGTAGCGGGAAAGCCGCTCCAGGGTCTGGGCGATGCGTTGGGGGGAAAAGGGCCACAGCAGATAGTCCGCCGCGCCGAGTTCGAAGGCCGCGAAGGCCCGGGATTCGTCCGTGGCGATAAAGACCAGCCCGGGCTGGCGCTTGGCAGCTGTCAGCGCCTGGGCCAGCTCGAAGCCGCCCACCTCGCCCGGCAGGTCCACGCCGCAAAAAAGGAGCCCGTAGGGAATGGCCCGCAACAGTTCCGACGCCTCGTAGGCGTCCACGGCCTCGCCGAGCACCCGGATGAAATCCGCTTCCGCCAGCCCCTGGCGCAGGGCGGTGCGGACTTCGGGATCGGGGTGTACGAGCAGGGCCGCGATACGGTCCATTGGGCGTCCTTAAGGAGCGGTAAAAAGGGAGGGCAGGGCGCTTCGGCGCTCCCAGGCGGCGGCCAGCCTGCCCGCGATGTTTTCGGCGACGCGGCCGTCAAGGACCGCATCGGCCCCGGCGGCGAAGGCGGCCGTCGCGTCGCCCTCGGTAAATTCCCCCACCAGGAAAACGGCGAGCCGTTCCCGCTGCCGGCCGGTAAGCGCGCCCACGGCGTCGAGCAGTTCCCGGGCGGCCGGTCCGTCCGTGGCCACGACCATGGCCGGAAGCAATCCGGCCACATCGGCCCGGTTCTGGTCCGGCTCGGGCGCGGCATCGAGCGCATGCCAGGCGGGGGCCGGAAAGGCCGCGTCCAGGGCCTGCCGCCAGGGCGCGTCACCCAGGGCGACGAGGATCAGGCGCGCCCCCGGGGGCACGGGCCGGGGATCGGGCAGGGGCGTCACTTCGGGCGTCTGCCCGGCCGCCGGAGCCGGGGACGGCGCGCCCAAGGCCTTCCCCGCGTCTTCGAAGACCGCTCCGGTCGCGGTGCGGGTAAATGTGCGGCGCATGCCGCAGGCCGGACAGGTGAACGCCGCCCGGCCGCCGACAGGCGGTTTGTCCGGGGCGAGCGTCAGCGCGTGGCCGCCGCAGGGGCAGGTGATGACGGTCCCGCCGGTCATGACGGCTTCTCCGTTTCGGGGGCCTCCGGCGGCGGCGCGTCCAGGGAAAGCCCGGTGATGGAGGAGACGGGAAGGCCCCGTCCGGCCTTTACCGCGTCCAGGGCGCGGGCCAGCGCGGCCCGGTCCGAGGCCCGGGCCATGGCCGTTTCCTCGGTGATGGTCCCGGCGGCGTAAAGGGCCGCCGTGGAGGCGTCGAAGGTGACCATGCCGTAGGGCTCGCCTTGTTCCAGAATGTCGGAAAAACCCAGGCCCTGTTCCTTGGGCGCGCGGATGCGGTCCCGGGTGCGAAGCGTCGCGGCCAGGACCTCCACGGACACGGCCCGTCCGCCGCCGACGCGCGGCAGCAGCCGCTGGGCCGCCACGTAGCGCAGGCTCGCGGCCAGGCGTTGCCGGGCCAGGGTCTGTTCGCTGGGGCCGAAAAAGGCCAGCAGCCGCTCCACCGCGCCGGCGCAGTCGGCCGTGTGCAGGGTGGTGAGGACGAGGTGCCCGGTTTCGGCCGCGCCGAGGGCCGCGTCCACGGTCTCCCGGTCGCGGGCCTCGCCGACGAGGATCACATGGGGGGCCTGGCGCAGGGCGGAGCGGATGCCGTCGGCGAAATCCGGGAAATCCGTGCCCAGCTCCCGCTGGCTGACCACGCCGCGTCCGGGAGCGAAAAGGTTTTCCACCGGGTCTTCCAGGGTGACCACGTGCACGGCCCGGGCGGCCAGGATGGCGGCGGTCAGGGCGGCGAGGGTGGTGGATTTGCCCGAGCCCGTGGCCCCGACCACCAGCACCAGCCCTTCGGCGAGTGCGGCCATGCCCGTGAAAACCGGCGGCAGCCCAAGGGCGGCAAGGGCCGGCGGGGCGTCCGGCAGGCGGCGCAGCACCAGCCCCAGGCAGTCCCCGGCCCGGTAGGCGTTGACCCGGAAGCGCACGCCGGTCGGGTGGCGGTAGGCCGCGTCGCAGCCGCCCCGGGCGCGCAGGTCGGCGACGAGCCGGGCGTCCGTGCCCACAAGCCCCCGCACCAGGGCTTCGGTCTGGGCCGGGGCGAGGGGGCCGGCGAGTCCGGCCAGGCAAAGCGGGGTGAACGCGCCGTCGACGAGGGCTCCGGCCGGGGACCGGGCGGTGAAAATGTAGTCCGAGGCGGCCGGGGCTTGGCCCAGGGCTTCGCCGACAACGGCGTCGAGCAGGCGGCGGGGCATGGCGATCAGGCCTCCCGGCCCGCCGTTTTCGGGGCCACGTCGGCGAATCGCGTCTTGTTGAAGGCGTTTCTCCAGGCGTCGAGGCCGTCGATGCGTCCGGCGGCCAGCAGGTCGAGCATGGCTTCGTCCAGGGTGCGCATGCCCTGCTTCTTGCCCGTCTCCATGACCGAGTAGAGCTGGAACACCTTGTTTTCCCGGATGATGTTGCGCACGGCCGTGTTGGCCAGAAGGATTTCCTGGGCCAGCACCCGGCCCGGGGCGTCGGCGCGCGTGAAGAGCACCTGGGAGATCACGGCCGACAGGGATTCGGACAGGGCCGAGCGGATCTGCGGCTGCCGGTCGCCGGGAAACACGTCGATGATGCGGTCGATGGTCTTGGCGGCGGACACGGTGTGCAGGGTCGAGAGCACCAGATGGCCGGTCTCGGCCGCTTCCAGGGCCAGCTCGATGGTCTCCATGTCGCGCATTTCGCCGACCAGGATGATGTCCGGGTCCTCGCGCAGGGCTCCGCGCAAGGCGGCGGCGAAGCTTTTCGTGTCGCGCCCCACCTCGCGCTGGTTGACGAGCGCCGCCGCCGGGGCGTGCACGAACTCGATGGGGTCCTCGATGGTGATGATGTGGTCGCGCCGGTTCTCGGCGGCGTGGCGCACCATGGCGGCGAGCGTGGTGGATTTGCCCGAGCCCGTGGGCCCGGTGACCAGGACCAGCCCCTTGGGCCGCAAGGCCAGCTCGGCCAGGATATCGGGCAGGCCCAGGTCGGCAAGCGTGGGCACGGTTTCGGGGATGGCCCGAAAGGCGGCGGCCGCGCCGCGTTCCTGACGGAAGTAGTTGGCCCGAAAACGCCCGATGCCGGGCGAGGCGTAGGCGAAATCGAGGTCGCCCGTCTCCTCGTAGGACTTGACCAGCCGTTCCGGGGCGATCTCGTAGAGCAGGGCCTTTAATTCCTCGTTTTCGAGGGTCTTGTATTTGATGCGCTCGAGCCGGCCGTTGATGCGCAGCACCGGCTGGGCTCCGCTGGAAAGATGCAGGTCCGAGGCGCCGGTTTCCTTGAGCATCTGAAAAAACGCGTCGATTTGGGCCATGGGTCCGCCGTGTTGTTGGGGTCTTGCCTCCGCCCCACCCTAGCATCAAGGCCGGTGGTTTTGGAATCGCCGCGTGGACGCCGGCTCCGTTGGGCACGGCTTTTGTAAGATTAGAGGTGGCCCGAACGGCTCCTTTTGAAGAAGTCTCGGGAAATTGAAAGGTTACGATCCAAGCGGCGGAGGGAAGGTCCGCCGGGGAGATTGATGAAATGAAACGGTTGGGTGCGGGAAATAAAAAAGTGGAACGGATGGGACGCGCGTTGGGCGCGCATCCGGTTTTTTTTTGGCCCGAGCCGACCGTAAGTATCGTTAGATAGCGATAAGGAGCGATGCGCCATGCGGGAACACGTGGGAGAAATCAAGGAAACCTACACGGTGCAGGAAGTGGCCAGGCTGCTCAAATGCAGCGACCAGACGGTGCGCAAATTCATCAAGGGCCACACCCTGCACGGGGTCAAGGTCGGGCGGGGCTGGCGCATCAGCCATGACGAAGTGTCGCGGCTGACGCGTCTGCAGGATTAGGCCGCGATACCGCACTCCCAACACGGACAACGATGATGGCCAAGAAAAAAGCAACCACGCCGAACCAGCGGCTGCTGGAGATGATCCGCCGGCCGGGCGGGAAAACGGCGGCGAGTGCCCCCCCGGAGCGCAAATCCGTCCGGGGCCCGCGCCGTTTTCCCTTCGGCAAGGCCGTTTCGGTCGGCGTGGACATCGCGCCGACGCGGCTGACCTGCATCAAGGTCCGTGGCCATGATGCCGGGTTCGAGGTGCTTGGGGCCGTGGTCGTTCCCGTGCCGGCCGGCGTCGCGCCGGGCAAGGCGGGCTTTGCGGAGCTGCTTCGCCGCGCGCTGACCGAGTTGTGCGGCCCCGGGCCGCTCCCGCGCGTCTGGGCCGGGGACCAGAGTTCCCGGGCCAACATCCAATTCGTGACCATCCCCAAGGTGTCCTCCGGGCAGGTGGACAACGCGGTGTTCTGGACGGCCAAAAAGGAAATGGCCTTTGACGAGGCCGCGGTGATCTTCGACTTCGAGCGTCGGGGCGAGACGACCGAAAAAGGCATGGCGCGTCTTGGGGCTCTGGCCTACACCGCCCAGCGCGAGGCCGCCGAGGCGCTTCGGTCGGATTTCGTCAAGGCCGGGTTTCCCCTGGCCGGGCTCACCCTCGAATCCTTTGCCCACCAGAATTTTTTTCGCCGCCGTGTCCTGTCGGGGGCCGAGGGGGCCACGGCCAATCTGCATATCGGCCAGAACTGGTCGCGCCTGGAAATTTTCAACAACGGCAATTTGATGTTCGTGCGGGTCATCAAGACGTCCATGTCCGGCATGGAGCAGGCCGTGCAGGAGGCCCTGGAGGCGAATCTGTCCGCCACGCCGCCGCCCGTGTCGGAGCAGGGCATGGCCTTGGCCCCCGGCGCGGCCGAGGAGACGCTCCTGGACCTGGATGACGGGGGGAGCGCCGGTCAGGGACTGGTGCTCGAACTCGAGCCAGAACCGGAAAACGCCTCCGGCGGCCGCACCGCCGACGAGGCGGATCGGCCGCGTGTGACCAAGAAACAGGCCCGGGAGCTTTTCTGGAGCATCGTTTACGGCTGCGAGGACCTGGACGCCTGCCATCCCGGCATGGGGCTCAATCCCGAAGACGTCATGGGCATGCTCGAGCCCGTGGCCTCGCGCCTGGTGCGCCAGGTGGAGATGACCCTCAAGCATTACCGCGAATCCCTCGGCTATGACGCGGTGACGCAGTTGACGGTGTCGGGCCTTTTGGGCGGCAGCAAGGCGTTCGTGCGCTATATCGGGGAACAGACCGGACTTCGCTGCTCCCCTCTCGATCTGCTGGGCGCGCGTGTCCCCAGGGTGCCGCTTGTAAACGACTGGATGCTGCCCGCAACGGCCTGGACCCAGGCCCTGGGGCTGGCCTTCGCCGATGTGGACGTCACGCCGAGCGTGTTTTTCACCTACAAGGAAAAGGCGTCCGCCCGGATTTCCCACCAGCTCGAACAGTGGACGCTGATCATCCTGGCCGTGGTGCTGGCGGCCATGGCCTTTTTTTCCTTCGACGCCGCTTCCACCCGCCGCGCGCTCACCCGGGAACGGGACGGGCTGCGCGCGGAGCTGGCTTCTCTCGGCGGCGAGGTGGATGTGGTCTCCCTGTCGCGGATGGCGGACGATCTTCGCGTCAAGCGGGAGAAGCTGCACGCCTTTGCCGCCCGCAACCGCGCGGTGGGGCTCTGGGAACGGGCCCTGGCCCTGGCTCCGGACGGGGTTGGCGTCGGCACGCTGACCACCGAGCTCGGCGCGCCGCGCGAGTCGGGCAAGAAAAACGGCAAAAGGGCCAAGGGCGCGGCGGCGGCGGCGACGGGACGGCTGGTCATCGACGGCATGATTACCGGCGACGCCCGCCTGTTCGACTCGATGTTGGCCAGTTATGTGGTGGCCCTCGAAGGCGAGCCCCTTTTCGAAAACGTCACGGTGAAAAAAAGCGAAGTGGAACCCCTTGCCGACGGCGCTTCGGGCCTGCGCTACGTCATCGGCATTGAGCTTCCCGGGGACTAGGCCATGAATCTTGCGGAGATCAAACGCCGTCTGCCTCCCCGCACCGTGGGTTTTCTGGTCGCGGGCGCGGTCATCGCGGCGGGGTTCATGGCGGTTTTCATCGTGCCGGATTACCACGCCGCCGGGGAACTGAGGCGCGACATCGAGCACCTGCGCTCGTCGCTGGCCCTGCGCCGCCAGTTCGCGCCGGCCATCGAACTACTCAAGCAGGCCCGGGAGCATTTGCGCCAGGTCGGCCCGGTGGGCGGCAAGGGCTCGTTGCCTCTTTCCGATGTGGGCCGGCTCAACACGATTTTCGGCGACATGGTCACGCCGCTCGGGCTTCGGCTGACGCGCGTTTCCCCGGACCCTTCCTCGGTGACGCGAAAGGGGCTGCTCGCGGTGCGGCTCGGATTGTCCGGGCCGGCGGAGGCGTTTCGGGAGTTCATGCTGACCCTTGGCCGCTATGGGCCCCTGGTCACGGTGGAGTCGGTCTCCACCGTGGCCGGCGAGCAGGGGCGCGAATACGCCATGAAATGCTGGCTGGCGATCAAGTAGGCGGGGTGGGCGATGAGCAAACGCGAGAAAATCCTGTTGGCGGCGGTCTGCGTTACGGCCGTGCTCGGGCTTTGGATCACCCTTGACCGGCCCTCGCGCCAGACCGCGCCCAAGCCCGCCTCCGGCGACGCCGCCCAGGCCGCGAACATGCTGCGCGCCATCAAGGATTCGGATCTGAGCCCGGCCACGATCTCGCTGGTCTCGGCCATCGGGAGAAAATGGCCGGCAACGGCTTTTTACGACAAGCCGCTGTCCGGGCGGGGACCCGTACAACATGCGGTCCTGCCCCGCTATTCGGGATACGTGGAGCTTGGCAGCGGCAAATTGGCCGTCTTGGACGGCATGGAATACCAGGCCGGCGACGCCCTGGAAGGCGGCGGCTACAAGGTCGTTTCCATCGCCCCGGACCAGGTGGTGCTGGAAAGTCTGGCCAACGGGCAGCAGGTGACGATTCCCTACGAGGGACAGGATGCCCGGCAGGGGCGTTAAGCCATGGCGCTTCACGCCGGGCGGGATGGGAGAATGCGTATGCGAGGTCGCGTCATGAATGCGGAGAAGTGGGGCAGGGCCGTGCTGGCCGCGCTTTTGACGGTGTCCCTGGCCGCTCCGGGATGCGTGAAGAAGCCGCACAAGGATGCCTTTATCGAGCATTGGGATGCGCGGGCCGTCCAGTCGGAGGGGTACTCCCCGTCGAGCCATCCGCGGCGGATCGAATTCAAGAAGGCGGCCATCGACACCAAGAAGGACAAGGCCCCGGAGAAGCCGGCGCGGCCGTTGCCCACCCAGAAGATGACGCTGCGCATGTACGACACGGACCTGGTGGCCGTGGTGCGGGCCATGGCCCGGGCGGCCAACCAGAACGTGGTGCTTTCCTCGTCGATTCCGGGCGCCACCGGCGCCGGCGAGGGCCAGCAGGGCAAGGGGATGCGCATCAACGTCAACGTGGCCGACGCCCCCTGGGACGAGACCTTCAAAAGCATCCTGGCCTCCAACGGCCTGACCTATTCGGTGGAAGGCGACATCATCCGCGTGATGACCGTGGCCGACATGGAGCAGCAGCAAAAGCTCAAGGAAGCGACGAACAAGGTGGCGGCCGAAGCGGCCAGGGCCAGGGAGCTCGAACCCGACGTCACGGCCCGGGTCGAGATCAATTACGCCGAGCTTTCCAAGATGTACGCCACGCTTTCGGCCATGTGCGGGGCGTCCGGCGCGACCATGCCCGGGCAGCAGGCCAAGCCGCAGACCCCCGTCGGCCAGACCGTCCGCAACATCACGCCGGACCGCTCCGCCAACGACACCATCAAGCTGCAAGGCCAGGGCGGACATCGGCCAGGCCAGCTCAACTGTTCCATCGTGCCGGACCAGCACAGCAATTCCATCATCATCCAGGCCCCGGAGGCCGATGCGAAAAAACTGGTGGCGCTCATCGAAGAGCTCGACAAGCCGCGTCCCCAGGTCAAGCTCAAGGCCTTTATCGTGCAGACCGACCGGAACACGGCCCAGGCCCTCGGCGTGCAGTGGGGCGGGGTGCTCAAGGGCTCCAACTTCCGGATGTCTCCGGCCCAACAGGCCACCACCTCGACCTCCATGACGGCGGGCAATAACGGCATGACATCGGCCAACGCCGCGTCCTCCGGTTCGACTCTCACCGGTTCCGGCAGCGTTTCCAACGCCAATACCGGCAGCTCGAGCCTCAGCAACGTGACGAGCCCGATCTTCCCCGGCGGCTCGTCCGGCAACGGTTTTGGCCTCAACTATCCGGCCCTGACCAATTCCCTGACCACGGCCTCGGGCCTTGGGGCCGCCGGCGCCGGGGTCAACTTCCTGTTCGGCAAGATCGGCGAAAACGTGCTGGAAGCCCAGCTCACCGCCCTGGCCGAGGATAATAAGGTGAAAATCCTGGCCAGCCCCACCATCACCACCATGGAGAACCAGACGGCCTTCGTGGAAAACGGCATGGACGTGCCCTACACCTCCACCTCCCAGAACGGCACCAACGTCCAGTTCGCCAACGCCACCCTGCGGCTTGAAATCCTCCCCCACGTGGTGGACGGCACCAACCTGCGCATGAAGATCACGGTCAAGGACGACCAGGTGGACACCTCGCGCACCGTGGACGGCAACCCCTACATCTACAAGCGCGAAACCCAGTCGAACCTGGTGGTCGAGGACCGCGAGACCATCGTCATCTCCGGGCTGGTCCGCGATACGGTGTCCGACGGCAATTCCGGCGTACCCTTCCTGCGGGACATCCCGGGGCTCGGCTGGGCCTTTAAATCCAAAAATTCGAGCGTCGAGCGCGAACAGATGCTTATTTTCATAACGCCCATCATTCTCAAGGAAAAACCCATCGCGCCGGTGCCGCCCGTGGCCGATCGCGTCGACCCGAAAGCCCTTTCGCCCGTCGCCGCGGCCGAAGCCGCCAGACCTTAAAGGAGTGCGCCATGAGCTATTATCAGGCCCTGGGCCTCGCTTGCGAGCCCTTCTCCAACTCTCCGGACCCGGATCTGCTCTACCGGGCCCCGTCCCATCTGGAATGCCTGCAGCACATGGAAATCGCCGTGCGGCTGCGGCGCGGACTCAACGTGGTGCTCGGCGAGGTGGGCACGGGCAAGACCACGCTCGGCCGGGAACTGACCCGGCTGCTCGACGGCGACGACGACATCGAGGTCCATTTTATCGACGACCCCTACCACGCCACGCCCGAGGATTTTCTGTTGTCCCTGGCCCGGCTGTTCGGCCTGGACACGGCGTCGCTCGGGCGCGACGCGGGGCTTTTGCGCGAGGCGCTCAAGGCCGAACTGCTTAGGCGCGGCCAGGACGGCCGGCGCATCGTGGCCCTGATCGTGGACGAGGGGCAAAAGATCACTCCGCCGTGCCTGGAACTTTTGCGCGAACTGCTCAATTTCGAGACCAACACGCACAAGCTCCTGCAGATCGTCATCTTCGCCCAAGACGAGTTCGAGGACGTGCTGGCCGCCCGGCCCAACCTCGAGGACCGGGTCAATTTCCGCTACCGGCTTTTGCCGCTTAACAGGCCCCAGACCCGGCGCATGATCGAAACCCGTCTGGCCCTGTGTTCCCCGGACGGACAGGCCCCGGCCGTTTTCACGGCCCTGGCCTGCCGCCGCATCCATCGCCTGACCGGCGGCTATCCGCGCAAGATCGTGCGCCTTTGCCACCTGTCCATGCTGCTTGCGGTCGGCTTTGGCCGACGTCGCATCGGCTGGGGACTGGTCGGCCGGGCGGCCCGGGAGTCGCGGGGGGGCGCTTCGGCGTGGCTGCGCCGGGGAAGCCTTGCCGCCGGCTGCGCCCTGGCCGGGCTGATCGTCGTGGGCATGGCGAGCGGCCGGCCGCCGTTCGTGCGCCACGGCGCGGATATCCTGACCCGGGCGGTCGCGACCCTGACCGCCCCTTCGACGACCGCTTCTTCCGGGGAGCGGACGCCGGCCCCGAATGCCGCGCCCGTGGCCGCGCCGGCCGTCGCCGGGGCGGATGCGCCGCTTCTGGCCGCCCACGGCGGCGTGACGCCAACGCCGGCGGGGGAGGCCGCGGGTCCGGCTCCGACCCCGGCCGAAGCCGTTTCGCCGGCCACAGGCGACACCCCGGCTTCGGCCGCGTCGCA
Organism: Solidesulfovibrio fructosivorans JJ]; assembly: GCF_000179555.1. Taxonomy (NCBI): domain Bacteria; kingdom Pseudomonadati; phylum Thermodesulfobacteriota; class Desulfovibrionia; order Desulfovibrionales; family Desulfovibrionaceae; genus Solidesulfovibrio; species Solidesulfovibrio fructosivorans. The sequence continues at coordinate 24,972 of NZ_AECZ01000030.1, read as the reverse complement.
AACGGCCACGGTCGAGGTCCCGGCCGCCGCGCCGCCGGCTCCGACCAACCCGGCCGCGCCGGCCCCAAAGGCGGGCCAGGGACGGGATCTGGCCGCCGCCTTGGATCTGGCCGCCGCCGCCTTGCCGCCGAGCGCCTCGGAAAACGTCATCGTGGTCGCCCCGGACGACGCCCTGCCGGCGGCGTCCGCCGTGGCCGCCTCCTCGCCCGAATTGCCGCCGGCCATGCCCGTTCCCGGAAACGCGGCCGCGCCCGACCGGATCGGGGCCTGCGTCATGCGCCCGGGCTGGAGCGTGAGCAAACTGGCGGCGCGGCTCTACGGCAACGGCGGCAGGAAGGTGCTGGCCCAACTGTCGGTCGCCAATCCGGGCAAGCACTTCAACACGATACGGGTCGGCGAAACCCTGGTCTTTCCGCCCATAGAAGCCGCCGCTCCTCCGGCGGGATCGTACCTGGTCAAGGTGGCCAGCGTCGACGGGCTACAGAAGGGATACACTTTTATTTCCCGCCACATAGACAAGACGGAACTCTCGCTTTTCTGCACCCGGCTGCCGGACGCGAGCCTGCGCTACGATGTGGTGCTGCCCGTTTTGTATCCCAATCAGGAGGCGGCGGAGGCGGCCCTGGCGGGCCTCCCCCGGGAGCTTGCGGCCAAGGCGGTGCTCCTTGGCGGCTATCCGGCCGGCACGACCTATTTCACGGAACTCGGCGCGGCCTCCCGGCCCGCTCCGGCAGTGACCCGGGCTGTGGCGGCCAAGGCCGTCGTCCGGCAGGTGGCCGAACGGCAGCCGTCGCCGCTTCCCGGTCAGCCGTAGCCCTGGACGAAAGGCTGCAGCCGTGACAGGGAAAGGACCGGCCGCGCATAGGATGTGAACATGCCGGCGCCCCCGCGACGGCCGGACCAAGGAAGATCCATGGAGCCCAGAAAACGCCTGCGTCTTGGCGAGATGCTCGTCTCCGCCGGACTCGTGACCGAAGACCAGTTGCGTCAGGCCCTTGCCGCCGGCAAGCGGGCCGGGTTGCGGCTGGGGCAGCAGCTCGTGCGCGAGGGGACGGTCAAGGAATCCGACATCGTCGACCTCGTAAGCCGCCAGATGGGGCTTTCCAAGTACACGCCGGAGCGCTTTCCCGTGGACGCCAGCCTGGCCGCCGTCATCCCGGCCGAAATGGCCCTGCGCGCGCGGCTCGTGCCGCTGCAAAAGACCGGCAACCTCATCCGGGTGGCCATGCCCGACCCTCTCGACGTCAGTTCCATAGAAGACATCGAGATCTACAAGAACTGCGAGGTGGAGCCCATCATCTGCACCGAGCGGGAGCTCGGCCACCTGACCAGCGCCATTTACGGCATGGGACTCGGGATCGAAGGCGTGCTCGACAGCATCGAGAGCATGAGCGACGACGAGGCGCAGCCGGTCGCGCGCGGGACCGAGGACGTGCAGGTCAGCTCCCTGGAGGACATGGCCGGCGAGGCCCCGGTGGTGCGCTTCGTCAATTCGCTTCTGTCCCAGGCCGTGCGCGAGGGCGCAAGCGACGTGCACATAAGCCCCGAGCGCGACCAGGTGCAGATACGCATGCGCATCGACGGCAAGCTCAAGGCCGTGCCTTCGCCGCCAAAGCCCATGATCCTGCCCATCGTCTCGCGCATCAAGATCCTCGGCAACCTCGACATCGCCGTCAGCCGCGTGCCCCAGGACGGCCGCTTCACGGTCGCCATCGACAAACGCGAAATCAACATCCGCGTCTCGACCCTGCCGACCATCCACGGCGAGAACCTGGTTCTTCGCCTCTTGGACATGAGCGCCGGCGGGCTGCTCCTCACCGACCTGGGCCTTTCCTCGGACGACCTGGCCAAGATCCGGCTGGTGGTGGAAAAGCCCTACGGCATGTTTCTGGCCACCGGGCCGACGGGTTCGGGCAAGTCCACCACGCTTTTCGCGCTGCTTCGCGAGATCAACCGGCCCGACATCAACGTCGTCACCCTTGAGGACCCGGTCGAGTACCGCCTGGACGGCGTGCGCCAGGTGCAGCTCAACCGCCGGGCCGGCATGACCTTCGCCAGCGCCCTGCGCTCCACCTTGCGCCAGGACCCGGATGTGGTGCTGGTGGGCGAAATTCGCGACGCCGAAACCGCCGCCATCGCCACCCAGGCGGCGCTCACCGGCCACAAGGTGCTTTCCACCGTGCACACCAACGACGCGGCCGGCGCGGTCATGCGGCTTATGGACATGGGCATCGAGCCGTTTCTGGTGTCCTCGGTGCTGGTCGTTTCCATCGCCCAGCGCCTGGTGCGCCGGGTCTGCCCCAACTGCGCCGAGCCCTACACGCCAAAGCCCGAGGTGTTGCGGTTCTGGAATCTGGAGAACACGCAGGGCGCGGTTTTCATGCGCGGCCGGGGCTGTTACATGTGCGGGGATTCGGGCTTCAAGGGACGCGTCGGACTCTACGAGATCCTGGTCCTCGACGAGGACATCCAGGAGATGGTGGCACGGCGCGCCACGTCGCGGGAGATCACCCGGTTCGCCGCCGACTCGGGACGGCTGAAACTGCTGCAGGACGATGCGCGACTGAAAATTCTGGAAGGCAAGACCACGTTCGAGGAGGCTTCCTCGGCGGTCATGCTCTGATGCTCCCGCCCCCTGACAAGGACGTCGCGCCGTGCCGCAATATTCCTACGAGGCCATAAACGAGGCCGGCAACACCATCCGGGGCGTGCTCGAGGCCGACAGCCCCGACGGCGCGAAAAACCGCCTGTCCGCCATGGGCTATATCCCGGTGTCGGTCCAGCGCGGGCTTGGCGGCACGGGACGCGGGACGCTGAGCTCCCTCGAAGTGGCGCTGTCCCGGGTCAAGCCGCAAGAGCTGATCCTTTTCACCAAGCAGTTCAAGACGATGCTCGCGGCCGGCCTGTCCATGCTCGAGATTCTCAAGGTGCTGGAGCAGCAGACGGAAAACCCGCGACTGCGGCGCATCTGCGGCCGCATGGCCGACGACGTCAAGAAGGGCGCCTCCATTTCCGAGGCCCTGGCCGAGCACAAAGGCGTTTTTTCGCCGCTCTACGTCAGCATGGTGCGGGCCGGCGAGACGGCCGGCGCATTGCCGGAGGTGCTCGACCGGCTCATCTACATCATTTCCCACGAGCACCAGGTCCGCGCGGACATCCGTTCGGCGCTCCAGTATCCCCTCACGGTGGTGATCGCGCTTGTCGGCGCCTTTTTTTTCCTGCTCACCTTCGTGGTGCCGGTTTTCGCCAAGATTTTCGCTAGCGCCCACGTGGAGCTGCCGTTGCCCACGCGCATAGCCCTGTACCTCAATGTCTTTATCACCCATTATTGGTACGCTCTTTTGGGCGGGGTGCTCGCCGTCATTGCCTCCCTGTATTTCTGGTTCAAGACCGAAGGCGGCAAGGTGGCGCGTGACGCCTTTTTCCTGCATATCCCGATCATCGGCAAACTGTTCCAGAAAGCGGCCATGTCGCGTTTCGCTTCCATTTTCGCTATCCTGCAATCGAGCGGCGTGCCGGTCCTGACCACCATTGACATCCTGGTCGAAACCATCGGCAACGCCGCGATTTCCAAGGAGTTCAGGCGGGTTCAGGATATGATCCGCACCGGGCAGGGGCTTTCCGCGCCGCTTTCCCGGGCCAAGTATTTCACGCCCATGGTGGTGACCATGGTGTCGGTCGGCGAGGAGTCGGGCAATCTCGACGATATGCTTTCGGCCATAAGCGAACACTACGACGCCGAGGTGGCCTATGCGGTCAAACGCCTGTCCGACGCCTTGGGACCGGTCTTGATCGTGGGGCTGGCCGGCGTGGTGGGATTTTTCGCCTTGGCCATTTTCCTGCCCATGTGGGATCTGTCCCAGGTGGCGTTGCGGCATTGAGCCCACAGGACAACGCGGCGCGTTCGGGCGCTGAAAACGGCGGGGAGCGATTCACGACGTAATTGCGGGCAAGGGCATGCGACGACGTTTCGATCCGGGACTGGCGGTGCTGGTCCCCGTCATTCTGGGTGGCGTTGCGGCCCTTTCCGTTCTGTGCGCCGGCTGGCTGCCCGTGCTTTTCCCGCGCCTCGTGCCGGCGGGGAGCCCGGTCGTGGCGGCGCTGCTCTCGGGCATAGCCGTGGCCGGGGTTTCCGCCGTGTTTGTGCTTGTGGCGCTACGGCCCATACGGCGGCTTCTTGCCACCGCGCCGCCGGTTTTGCCCCGGCCTCCGGAAGCTTCGGAGCGCGCCTTGGGGGAATTCGACCGGCTGGGGATCGTGGCCGACCAGATGGCCGAGACCCTCGGCAAGCTGGATGCCCGGGCGTTGTTTCCGGACATGGTGGGGGAAAGCCGGGTGATGCGCGGCGTTTTCGCCCAGATTCTCAAAGTGGCCGCCACGGACGCCACGGTGCTCCTTTTGGGGGAATCGGGCACGGGCAAGGAACTGGCCGCCCGGGGCGTGCACGACAAGAGTCCCAGGGCGGGCGAGCCGTTCGTCGCGGTCAACTGCGCCGCCATCCCGCCGGGGCTGTTGGAAAGCGAGCTGTTCGGCCATGAAAAGGGCGCTTTCACCGGGGCCGTCGCCCGCCAGATCGGCAGGTTCGAGCAGGCCGGCGGGGGCACGCTTTTTCTGGACGAGATCGGCGACATGCCGCTTGAGACCCAGTCCAAGATACTGCGGGCGCTGGAAACGCGCCAGATCGAGCGGCTCGGCGGCGGGCGCGGCGTGCCCATGCGCGCCAGGATCGTGGCCGCCACCCATCGCGATTTGGCCGTCCTGATCCGCCAAGGCGCGTTTCGTGAAGACCTCTTCCACCGGCTCAACGTCTTTCCGCTGTCCCTGCCGCCGCTTCGGGAGCGCCGGGAGGACATCCCGATTCTGGCCGAGCGCTTTCTGGATGCCTTGCGCCCTGGGGCCGCGCTTTCGGTCGAGGCCTTGCAGCGGCTTTTGGCCTACGACTGGCCGGGCAACGTGCGGGAGCTTCGAAACACCATGGAACGGGCGGCGGTGCTGTGCGGCGGTGCGGTGGTTTCCCCGGCCCACCTGCCGGGGCTGGTGGCCGAGGGACCGGATGCCGCTTGTGAAGCGGGGGCGGGAACCGACTTGGACGGGCGGCTGGCGGCGTATGAGAAGTCGCTTATCGAGGCGGCGCTGGCCCGCACGGGGGGGGTGCAGGCCCGGGCGGCGGGGCTGCTGGGGATCAAAGAGCGCAGCTTGTGGCACCGGGTGAAAAAGCTCGGCATCCAGCCTGGCGTGTTCAAGGATTACGGCGGGAAAACGGGCTGAGCTCCAAATTCTGATGGATAAAGCAGCAACTTTTGGAGTATTGTGCGGTTTCTATAATAAAGGGCGTTCAGCGATTGTTGACGTAAACTTCGGGAAACCGGCGCGTTAACGAGATGTGCAATGCTTGGCATGGTGCATGCTTGGAAAAAAGGACGCCCTCGGGCGCAAACACCGCTTATCGGAGGAGGATGGAAATGCTGAAGGTCGTCGATCGTCGCAAAAGAGGGCAGCAGGGCTTCACCCTGATCGAAATCATCGCCGTCCTGGTCATCCTGGGCGTCCTGGCCGTGGTGGCCGTGCCCAAATATTTCGACCTGCAGGACGAAGCCCGCAGAAGTGCCGCCAGAGGCCTGATTGCAGCAGCGCAATCGCAGCTGTCCATGGGCTACGCCGCCATGAAGCTCAACAGCGCTCTCAGCCTGGATCCCACGAACGAATGCACGAAGGTCGCCGTCAGTGGTGGTGGAAATGTGTTTTGTCCTGGGAACACTTCTGTTGATGATTGGAAGAAGAACATCCTGATTCGGGCCAATATCAACGGCATGCCCGATGCTGATACCCAGACGGGCTATTGGAACAGCCCCGAGTAGGGCGGTTGAACGATCCGGTTGGATATACGGGAACGGGTGCAGCCGATGCGACGCAGTGGTCGCGGCGGTTGCATACGTTCCCGGCCAAACCGGATTTTCGCATCGGTCGGTTTTCCTGGATGCGGCGGAATCCCGGCGTATCGTCCCGCCCCAAGGCGGCGCAAGCGGGCTTCACGTTGATCGAGATCGTTTGCGTGCTGGTGGTGCTTGGCATCCTTGCCGTCGCCGCCGTCACCTATTACGATTCCCTGCTTGACGAGGCGAAGCGGCGCGGGGCGCAAAACCTTGTCGCCGCCGCCCAGACGCAGCTCAGCCTGGAATTCGCCCGCCGGGCCACTGCCGGTCTTGCCCTGGATGCGGATGCCCAAAATATCTGCGAGTGGGTCGTCATCGACAGCCCGGATGTCGCCGCTTCCATAAACTGCGCCGGGAACATCAGCGGCGATGTCTCCATCAGCGCCAACATCCAAGGGCAAAACGTGACCGGAGCCTGGAACAGTCCCGTATCGGGCGGGACATGATCCCGCCGCCCAATGGGACGCATGGTGCTGGCGTTGCCCGAGTGCGCCATCTCCATTCCGCACATCACGACACGACCTTTTCCTGACGCCATGATGCAGCATGCTTTCTCCTGGGGCCGACTTTCCAAACCCTGGCCCCTCCTGATCCTTTTTAGCGGCTTGGCCGTCCTTTGGGGCTGCTGGCCTATCGTGGCCCTGGACTTCGACCTTTGGTACCACCTGACCGGTGGGGCCTGGATCGTCCAGCACATGCGTTTGCCGGACGCGCCCTTTTTCTCCTATGCCCCGGCGGGCAAGGGCTGGGTGGACTATTACTGGCTTTTCCAGGTGCTGGTGCACGGGCTGTATCAGGTGGGCGGCTATGTCGCCTTGTCGCTTTTGCGCGCGGCGTTGTACCTGGCCACGGTCTGGGGAATTTACGCCTATTTTCGCGCCGCGCGCGAAGACGACGGGGCCGGCGCGGGCGTCGTGGCGCTTCTTTTCACCTGCGCCTATGCGCTGGCCTTGCAGCCGCGAGACGCGCTGTTGCGGCCCCATGCCTTCACCTACCTTTACATCGTCTTTCTGCATTACGTGCTCAATTACCGCCAGCGCCTGGCCTGGGCGCTGCCGGTCCTGACCGTTGTCTGGGCCAACCTGCACGGGGTGGAGTTTCCCGTGGTCATGCTCGTTTTGGGCGCGTATCTGGCCGAATATTTCCTGGCCAAGCTCATGCGCCGGGAGCACGCCGCCGCCCGGTACAAGGCGGTGCGCTGGCCGGCCATCGTTTCGCTCTACGCCATCTGCGTCACGCCGGCCGGCTTTTCGCTTTTGGCCAAGGCCTTCGGCGGGCCGCCGTTTCATGAACGCGTGGTCATGGAGCTGGCCGCCCAGCCGCTGGACCGGTTCCTGGCGCTTTTTTTCTATCCCGACGAGCGGCTTATGGCCGGAGTGACCAACGCGTTGGTCCTCGCGGCCGCTTTGGGCGGCGTGTGGCTGGCCGTCAACCGGCGGCTGCGGCTCAGCCGGGTGGTGCTTTTCGCCGGCGGCATCATCCTTTTGCCGATGATGCGCCGCTTCACCTACGAGTACCTGCTGCTCACCCTGCCGGTTCTGGGCGATGCGGCGGTGCTGGCCGCCTCGCGGTTCACCCGGCCGATCAAGGCGCGCACGGCGGCGCTCGCCTCCCTTGCGGCCGTGGGGCTCACGCTTTGGACCTCGGTCGCCTTTTGGGGCTACCGGCCGCATTATCCGGTGGATACGGCCCGTCTGCCTGTCGGGGTCTGCAATTTTCTCATGCAAGAGGGACCCGGGGGGCGCATTTTCAACGTGCCCAATTCCGGCGGCTATCTGCAGTGGCGGCTTTACCCCAAGTACAAGATCTACATGGACATGCAGACCATGCTCTTCCCGGGGCTCGATCTTTTCACGAGCGTGACCGCTTTTGGCAACGAGCGGGTCATGCGCGGCGTGCTGCGCGACTATGCGCCGGGATTTCTGCTGGCCGACGTGCAGGACAAGGATTCCGCCAAACTGATCAAGAAGGCCGGCGGCCATTTCGAGCCGGTTTTTTTCGACGATATGCTGACGCTTTATGTCGACGCGGACAGGTTTCCCGACCTTGTCGCCCGGTTTGGGCTCAAGGCGCTCGTCCCGGCGACCTGCATCACGGCCGATTACGAGGCCATGGACGCCAAGGAGCGGGATGCGGCCATGGCCGAGTGCCGGCGGCTGCTGGCGATTTATCCGGACGGGCTGGCGGTCAATACGGTGGCGGCCAAGATCCTGATTGCCGGGGGCCGCTACCCCGAGGCGGCGGAAATCGCGGCGCGTCTCATGAAGCTCTATCCGGCCCGCTACATGGGCTATGCCCTGGACGGGCTGGTCGCCTTCAAGGAAGGGCGTTACGAGGCGTCGCTTTCGCGCAACAAGGAGGCGCTTGCCCGGGCCTTACCGTCCGAGCGCGAGATGGTGGTGCGGAACATCTACGCCACCTATGCGCGGCTCAAGGAGTTCGGCAAGGCGTACGAGACGCTGCTTTCCGTGGTCAATCCCATGGCCCCCGGCACGAAGTTCACGGACCTCTACGACTTGGGCATGTCGGCTGTCGCTTGCGGCAAGTCGCGGGAAGGCGCGCAGCTTTTGGCCATGGCCAAGGTGAAGGCCGGCCCGGAGGATGCGGAAAAGGTCAAGGAGATCGAGTCGCTGGAGGAAATGTTGCGGCGCGGATGACAGCGGTCGGCACGGGAGGTTTGCCGCTTCACGGACGCCGTGCTTTGGGATAGATCTGCTATAAGGCTGGAACAGAGGCATGGATAGGGCGCAGAGGAAAAGAAAAGGCGTTTTCGGGCGGTGCGCTGCGGCGCGGCGAGGGTTTACCCTCATGGAAGTCGTCGTCGTCCTGATCGTGCTGGGTATCCTCGCCGTTATCGCCATAAACCGCCTCGAACCGCGAAATCCGCATGCCATGGCCGAGGCTGACGCCTTGCGCTCGGTGTTGCGCTATGCCCAGTCGCGGGCCATGTCCGACGTCTATACCTGGGGCGTCCGCTTCACGTCGTCGAGCTACGCGCTGGTCACCGGCAACAGTTCGCAAACGCCGGTGCTGCTCGGCCAGGATACGGCGACGCACACTTTGCCGGACGGGGTCGCCTGCTCGTGGGCGCTCAGCGGCGGAGGCGATACCATCTGGTTCAACTGGCGCGGCGAGCCGGTGACAGGCATCATTTCCACCCTTGGCGGCACCGCCGCCAAGGCCGGCGGTCCGCAGACGGTCACGCTCACGGAATCGGGCTTGGGCGTCACGGTCACGGTCACGCCCTATACGGGGTTTGTGCCATGAACAAGCCGTCCGCTGCCGCCTCCTCGCTGGGCTTTACGCTCCTGGAAATCATCATGACGCTCGTGCTCTTCGGGATTGTCGCGATGATTGCCGCTTCCTATTTTTCCTCGGGCATCACGCGCACGGATATTCCCGTCAAGCAGTTGCAGACAGACGCCAGCTTGCAGCTTGTGCTGGAGAACATGATATCGGATAAGGAAAAGGGGAATTATAGTAACTTGAGCGCATTTAATACCGCGCTTGGGACGGTCGGCCAGGTGCAGACCATGCACGGAAGCGGGTCGAGTTACGTCATTACGAACAAGAATTTCGTTTGTCCTGACTCCAATACATTCGTCACCAATTCCAGCGCCGATCAGTTTCTGCTCGTGACCATCAAGCCGGACGCCAGTTCCAGTGTCAGCCTGAGTTATATTTTTGGGAGCAACAAGGCGACTGTGAATTGCAATATTCCGGGGGGCAATTGAGATGCGCGGCGAACGACGTGTCGCTAAAAGTCGTTGCGGCGGCTTTACGTTGCTCGAAGTCGTGTTCGTCCTGGTGCTGCTTGGCGTCATGGCGCTTTTGACTTCACGCATGTTCACCAATTTCGTCTCGGGCTACACCATGGCGCGCAATTCGACCGCCGCCGTGCAGAAAGCCCAGAATGCCCTGCAGCGGATGACGATCGATTTTACCTATCTTACGCCAGCGTCTTCGTCAGGGGGAACGAATTCCATTTCCTACAACACATCGCTTGACAATGATGCGATTGTTATATCGCAGTCTGATGATAAGATTATGTATTCCCTGAATGGAACAGGGTATGTGCTGACGGATGGCGTCGCCGCCGATTCGCTGCGGTTCACCTATTATACCAACTATGCCGCTCCCGCAGCCACGACCTTCGACAGCAGCGGCACTTCGCTGATCGGCATCTCCTTTACCATGGTCGGGGACGATCCAAGCCAGGGGTTTTCGCAGGCGTATTCCACCCGGGTGGCTCTGAACAAGATTAAAGACGAGTGAGCATGTCATGAAGCGACTTCGCCGCGCCGTATCCAATGTGTTTGGGGAAGGTCCCAGGTCGTCATCCGGTTCCACGCTGTTGTGGATGATCGGGGCGCTTGTGGTGCTTGGCGCTGTCGCGGCCGGCGTGTCACTCATGAGCCCGTCGGCGTCGCGGGGAAAGCTGGAGCAGGAAGCCGGCATGCGGGCGTATTACAATGCCAATGCCGGGTTGCAGTTCATTCAATCGATGCAAAAAGCCAGTGAAAATAGTTTATACGCTAATCAATTTGTCGCAAATATGATGGAGGGTGCTTCAGCTGTAACGTATTCAATCTCGCCAAATGATGGCTTTACATATTCAGTTGTAAACAATACTATATCACAAAATGAATATGATATTGAGTATATTGTGGGTAGTGTAGATGCTGAGGGAAATAATGCAAAATATAATTATAAAATAGATCCAGTCTTGGGAGTAAAGTACACTTATACTGGATCATCTGGTGGTGGTCCAAGTGGAAGCGGGTTGTCAAAGAATTTATTGGGTGCAAAGGGGGCAATTTCATTTGGTGGAGATTTGAATGGGAATATCGCAGCGTCAACAATAGATATGAATGAAGGATCAAACTTAACTGGTTCTATTGTGTCTACGTCATCAACACAAATGCTTACAGTTACTAAAAATGTTGTTGGAACAGTGGATAATCCAATAGAAATATGCTCAAATTCTGATATAGAGTTAGCGACATCCGGGAACGTTCTATATGGCGATGTCTATTCACAGGGGGGGGTGGTTATAGGGCGTCCTGTTGTAGGCACGGTTAGAGCTGTAGGGGCGGTTACATTTAACAGCAACGCATCGGTTACTGGGGATGTTTATACACAGGGAACGATTGATACTACCAACGGTCATATTTATGGGACAGCGCATGTGAACTCGTATGGGGATATTTCTGGCTCTGGAGATTATGAAAATGTTGTAATTGAAACTGTGGCTGCTCCAAAGTCTTGTACTACAGAATTGGTTTTTCCCGGCCATGAAACTCCTTCAACTTCTACTGATTTTGATGCAACAAACAATGAGTTATGTGTTAATAAGCAATGTACGTTTACAGGAAAAGATTTAAATGATCATTCTTATTCATATAGAAATTTTACGATTCCTTGGGGATATAATGTTTGTTTTGATTTATCCAGCGGTTATGTGAATATATTTGTGTCTGGTGATATGACGGTTACGCCGCAAAACGTGTATATTAAAACCACGAGCTCACAGAAGTGTTTTAAAAATACAACAAAACTACCACAATCTTTGAATCTTTCTTATAAAGAGTATGCTAGTAAATTGTTTGCTGATGTAACAGGTAAGTTTTCGATACAGGGTGGTGTTTGGTTTGGGACAGTTTATGGTGGTACTGGCGTTAAATTGGGCAGTGGAACATGGATGACAGGTGCATTATATTGTTCGGATGGAGATATTACAGGTTTATGGGGAGGGAGGCCGGATATACATATGGATTATGTTGAGTCAACGTACTTTTCGAAACGATGAGGTGTTTTGATAAATAGACTTATAAATCGTATATTATTATTTATATGATGCTATTTTAAAATGACAGAGGAGGTGCTGGAGGGTATATTATTTTAAAGCGGTATCCCCTTTGGCCCTGCGCCGCTTTTTTAGTCTTTTGCGGCGAGTGGTTGCCATGGATTGTGACGGTGGGTCTGTATCGAATACCGAAACGATCATTCCGGTTGTTCCCCAATCCGGCTCCACCCTCCTTTTCTCCGTCGGCGCGCTCGTTGTTCTCTCCGGCCTGGCCGCGGGCCTCATCCTCACCTCTCCCCATGCCGTGCTCACGACACAGGCCGGCGCAAACGAAATGCGCGCCTATTACCTTGCCCTGTCCGGCCTCAACTTCTGGGCAGACGGCCGCAGCGGCACCTTTTCCATAGGCGACGACGCCATCACCCTCACCCAGTCCGGCCCGGACGCCGTCGGCGCGGTGACCGTGACCAGCATCGGCACCGTGGACCCCGGTTCGCCGCGCGAAACCAACGTGCGCGTCGCCATGCGCCGCCAAACCGCCGCCACCATCACCTTCGCCAACGATATCGACGCGTTCAAGGCCCCGACCCTCGGCGAAACCACCAATGTGGCGGAGGCCATCCTCGTCTTTGGCACCGATGCCTCCAAGGCGTCCAATAGTCTTTCCTATGCGGAATGGGTTTCGCTGTGGGCCCAATACGCCAGCCGCTACGTTGACGGCTGGGTGCGCCTTGGCGGCGGAACGTCCGACTCGAGCGCGGCCGTGTGGTACACCGGCAGCAAGGCCGCCTGCGACGCGGGGAAATGCGCCTTCGGCAGCGGCCTGCGCGTCTCCTTCGGCTTCACTTTCGACGACTACGACAATTCCTCCGACTCCAAGGAGCGGGGAGACGGCTTCACCTTCGCCATAGTGACGGCCGAAAACGATCCCGAGGCCGCCGCCGGCGGCCCGACGTTCGGCAGAATGGGCGAATATTTGGGCTATGCCGGCCCGGGAATCAGCGGGCAGGGCATAAAAGCCCCGAAAATGGCTATCGAAGTGGACACCTACCCGAACAGGGGCGGCGGAAACCCGGCGTCGTCCAATTCCCGGCGCGACAAATCCAACGCCAATCACGTGGCCATCGTCTATTGGGGCGGGACGGAAACGAACTGCGACGACAATACCCACGGCGCGGGGGATTCCCCCCGGAATCCGGACAAGACCAGCTCCGGCTACCAGGAACGGGTCGTACCGCGCGGTGGGGCGAACTGGCTCGAAGACGCCGAGGAACACGCCATGCGCGTGGAAATCCACCGCGCGACCGAAAGCGGGGAGGGCGTCTACACCGTGCTGGCCTGGATCGACCCGACAGGCACGGGAAAAAGCGACGTGACAGCCGACTACACGGCGGAGCCCGCCCTCGTATCGAGCACCGTGCGCCTGGCCGCCGCCGACCACGCCAGACTCGACGCCATACGCTTCGGCTGGACCGAGGCCACGGGCGCGGAGACCCAGACCGTGGCCATACACGACTTCGCCCTGGCCTTTCGCCACTAAGCGCGACCTGACGGGTAATCCCCCGTGTTTCATGATGCTCCTCGGCAAGCCCTTTCCACATGTACGATCTATGGGTGTCGTGCCTAACCCCATAAGAAAGTTTCGGAAGGGGAGAGCGCGAGAGGGGAAACCCTTTTCAAAGGGTTTCCCCTCTCGCTCCTTCCCAACCCCGAAGCGGCTTGCAAAATTCGCCACGGCCACGCACACTGGCCGCCATGTTCGCGCCGCGCCGCCTCCTTCCGGCCCTCGTGCTGGCCGCCCTTGCCGTCGCGCCACAGGCAAGGGCCGACACCATCTACGAATACCGCGACGCCAAGGGCTCCATCCACCTCAGCAACAAAAAGCTCAACGACCGCTACAGGCCCTTCGACTACATGCGCCTGCCCGCCGGCACGGACGAACGCAAGGTCATTCCCTTCATCCGCTACTACTGCCGCCGCAGCGGCATGGACCCGCGCCTCGTGACCGCCATGGTGGAAGTGGAGTCCGGCTTCGAGACCCGGGCCGTCTCCCCGAAAGGCGCGGCCGGGCTCATGCAGATCATGCCCGACACCGGCAGGGATCTGGGCCTCGACGACGCCTTCGACGGCGCAAGCAACCTGGAGGCAGGCATACGCTACATGCGCCGGCTGCTCGACGCCTACGGCGACGTGCGCCTGGCCCTGGCCGCCTACAACGCCGGACCCGGCCGCGTCCCAAAAGGCGGTCCCATCCCCGATATCCCCGAAACCCGGGATTACGTGGCCAAGGTCATGGCCCGGGTCGGACCCCGCTGAAGCCCCGCCCTTGACCCGCGCGCGGTTTTGCGCCAGCACGGACCAATCCGGAAGCGGAGGGGTCCGCGTTTCCGGCAACCGCCGCCGGATGGCGGCAAGACTTTAAGGAGTACTACGGCATGTCCACCGATTGGAAGGGATTGCTTGGCGACGCCATGCAGGATCTCGGCGAGTTGGCCAAAGGCAATCCCAAAATCATGAGCGCCATACGCACCTTTGACGAGGCGGCCGCCGCCCATGGCGCTCTCGACGCCAAGACCCGCGAACTCATCGCCCTGGCCGTGGCCGCGACCACGCGCTGCGAAACCTGCATCGCCGTGCACAGCAAGGCCGCCGTGGACGCCGGGGCCAGCCGCGAGGAACTCCTCGAAACCCTGGCCGTGGCCATAGGCCTCAACGCCGGAGCGGCCTTCGTCTACTCGTCCCACATCCTGAGCGCCTTCGACACCCTGTCCAAGAAGTAGGGACCAAACGCGGCGGGCGGGGCCGGCAACCCTCCCGCCGCCATGGACAAAATGGCCGGAACATGCTTTCTTCGCGCCGCACGGATCGCATCTCCCGGAGGCTTCCATGGCGCGCACGGCCTTGACGGCGTTTCTGGTCCTTTCGACCTTGCTCCTTGGCGGCTGCGGCCTTTTTTCCGGGACCCGCCCGGCCGGGAAACCGACCGCTCCGGCGGCCATGCCCCTGACCGAAGACAATGTGGCCATGGTGCGCGCCGCGGTGACCAAAGCCAAGGCCGCCGCGCCGAAACCCGAGGACCCGGACGCCTACAGGCGCTATGCCCGGCAGGTCTACGTGGGCTCCTGGACCGGGAACTGGTCCGCCCAGGCCACGACCGACGCCGCCCTGGCCGCCGCCAGGACCGGAAGCGACCCGGCCCGGGAATACCTTACCATCATGGTCTACGACATACAGCTCACCTCCGCCATGGAGGGCGTCGCCCTCTCGCCCGAGGACTGGCGCGCCGTGTATGTGGGCGCGGGCGTGATGACCGACGCCGCCTTCACGCGCTATGCCGCCTTAAGCCGCAACAACAAGGTGATGCCTTAAAAAACGAAGGCCCTTTTGGCCGACCGCTCCATGCAATTTCGCCTCGACCAACTCCCCGCACAGGCCGCGAAAGTGGCCAAGGACGCCGCCCGGATCTGCCTCGACCTGTTCAAGGTCATGGTGCCGATCCTGATCGGCGTGAAGATTCTCAAGGAACTCGGCCTGATCACGCTTTTGGCCAAGCCCCTGGCCCCGGTCATGGGGCTGGTCGGTCTGCCGCCGGAGTGCGGCCTGTCCTGGGCCACGGCCATAGCCAACAACCTTTACGCCGCTCTGGCCGTGCACGCCGCCCTGGTCCCGACCATGGAGCCGCTCACCGTCGCCCAGGCCACGGTCATCGCCACCATGATGCTCCTGGCCCACAACATTTTCGTCGAGGGGGCCATCGCCAAGAAATGCGGCGTGGGGTTCACCGGCCAGGCGGTGCTGCGACTGGCGGCGGCGCTGGCCTGCGGCGCGTTGCTTCACGGCATTTTTTCGGGGTTGGACCTTTTTACGGAGCCGGCGCCGCTGCTGTTCACCCCCTCGGCCGCGGACGCGAGCCTGGCCGCCTGGGCCTTCGGCGAAGTGAAGAACCTGGCCATGATCTATTGCGTCATCGCCAGTCTGGTCGGGCTCATGCGCGTGTTGGGGGCCCTTGGCGTGACGCGTCTTTTCGAAACGGCGCTCATGCCCTTTTTGCGGCTTATGGGCATCGGCCGGGCGGCCGCCACCATCACCGTCATCGGGCTGGTCATGGGCCTGGCCTACGGTTCGGGGCTGATCCTGCTCGACGTGCGGCAGGGCAAGGTGGAACGCCGGGACGTGTTTTCGGCCATAAGTCTCATGAGCCTGTCCCACGCGCTTATCGAGGACACGCTCTTAATGTGCTTGATCGGCGCGAGCCTGTGGGGCACATTCGTCGGAAGGCTGGTCTTTTCCCTGGTCGTGGTGGCGGTCCTGTCCCGGATCGCCCCGGCCTTTGCCAGGGCGCGGACGGCCTGAGAGCGTCGGGGGCGCGATGGATACGGCCTGGATGGCGCGGTTGCGGACGCGCTGGTACGGATACGCCATGTCGGCGGCGCTGGTCGCGGTCTTTCTGGGGGCCGCTCTAGCCGCGTTGGCCGCCTCCACGGTGGACCCGGCCTTCGAACCGGTGGTGCGCCGGCTCGTGGCCGACGGCTTTTCCGAATCCAGGCTGCGCCGGCTGTATTCCCGGGCCGAGATGGCCTTTTCCCAAAACGCCATGGCCGACAAGCTCACGTCCCTGTACATGCGCAAGTACGGGCTGCGGATCGTTGCCGACACCCAGAACAGGCTTTCGGCCTTGGGCTGGTATCCCGGCCCGGTGGACGGGCGGTTGGACCGCATGACCAAATGGGCCATCAAGTCCTACCAGACGGCGGTGGGGCTGCCGCCGAACCCGGCGGCCAGCGAATCGTTGCTGGAGGAGCTGGCCAGGAATCCGGTGCGCGCTCCGGAGAACATCGCCTACCCGGACTTCAGCGCCCGGGAGGTCCACGATATCGTGCTCACGCCCCAGCGCCTGGGCGAGGCCCGGGAGTTTTACGCCCGCAATCGCGAGGCGCTCTCCCGGGTGCGGCAACGCTACGGCGTGCCCGAGGAATACCTGGTGGCGCTGCTGGCGGTGGAAACCCGGGTGGGGCTCTACCTCGGCGACCGGGTGGCCGTGGTCAACCTGTCGAGCCTTGTCGCCGCCGAGGATCTGAAACGCATCGAGTCGGCCTTCGCCTACGAGAAGCCTTCCCCCGACCGGCGGGCCTGGTTGGAGAAAAAAGCCCTTCAAAAGGGCGAGTGGGCCTACGGCGAGCTCAAGGCCTTGCTGCGCTACGCCGACGCCCAGAACATGGACCCGCTGTCCATCCCCGGCTCCATTTACGGGGCCATCGGCATCTGCCAGTTCATGCCCTCCAACGCGCTCAAATACGCCGTGGACGGCGACGGCGACGGCAAGGCCGACCTGTTCGACGTCGCCGACGCGTTGATGAGCCTGGGCAACATTTTGCGGGCCATGGGCTGGAAGACGGGCATGTCCGACGAGGCCATGCGCAAGGTTTTTTACGCCTACAACCACAGCCGGGTGTACGTGAACACGATCATGGACGCGGCCGCGCGGTTGCGTGAAGACGCCGCCTCCGGTAGGCTCACGCCTTGACAGGATGTCCGGGAGCCGGCGCCGGGAATATGTCCAGGTTGAAGTCGGCGGTTGTTCCAGGGAGGGTGCCCATGCGCGCCGAAAGGCTTGTCGCCGCCGGGTCGGCGGTCTTGTGCCTGCTGCTGCTCCTCGGGGCGGTCCCGGTTCGGGCCGCGACCATCCTCGTCTACCACAGTTTCGGCGGTCGCTCGTCCATGTCCATTTCCCTGGCGGCGTTTGCGGCCCAGCTCGACTACCTGGAACGCACCGGCCACAAGGTCATTTCCCTGGACGAACTGGTCCGCTGCATCGACGAAAAGCGCAACCCGCCGGAAGGGGCGGTGGTCATCGCCATCGACGACGGCTGGTCTTCGGTCATGGACGCCTATGCGGAGCTCAAGCGCCGCGACCTGCCCTTCACGCTCTTTTTGCCCATGGCCTACGTGGGCAACCCGGGCAGCCCCAAAACGCTGTCCCAGGCCGATATCGACGAACTCAAGACCTACCCCAAGGTCACCTTCGCCAACCATTCCTACAGCCATTCCCCCCGCCTGACCCGGGATGCGGCTTTCGCCCGCGAGGACATCCGCAAAAGCGTGGAGCGTTTCCGGAAGGTGATCGGCCACGACACCAAGTATTTCGCCTACCCCTACGGCTCGACCAACGCGGCCTATACCAAGATGCTCGAGGAAGCGGGGTTTGCCTACCGCTTCGTGACCGGCTATCAGCCGGTCAGCGCCCAGACTGAGGCCACGGCCATCCCGCGCGTCGCCGCCCATCATCTGTCCCTGCCGCTGCTCGCCGCCGTGCTGCGCGACCACGAGGCCATGATGGCCCGGGTGAAGGCCGCGCCCGGTTCCTCCGGCCCCATGCTCTCGGCCAGGCCGCCGGCGGAAAAGATTCCGCGAAACATCGAATAGCGCCTGGGCCCGGGACGTCTCCGGCCGTGTGCTGGGGCGCATGTCGTCACAGGGCCGCCGCCGGCGCTTTTTCCCTGCGGCGCGCGCGATCCCGGGGCCTTGCCGCTTTGCCGCCTTGCCGGTGCGTCGGTTTCCGGCCGCGACCGCCTTTTGCATTGACGCGTTGCCGCATCTTTGCCATTCTACTCGGCTTCGCGGACGGCTGCTTCCCTTCGCCGTCCAAACCGGGGCGCACCATCGCGTCGCCCCACGAGGTCGTCATCATGAAACGCTGGCATGGGCCTGGCGGCTATGCCCATGTGCTGCGGGTCGGATTGCCGCTTTTGGCAGGCATGGCTTCCCTTACCGCCATGCATCTGACCGACAGGCTCTTTCTGAGCTGGTACAGCCAGGACGCCCTGGCCGCAGTCATGCCCTCGGGATCGGCTTTTTTCCTGTGCACATCCTTTTTTCTCGGCACGGTGGGCTACGCCGGCGTGCTCATCGCCCAGAACGTGGGCGCGGGCAGGCCCAAGGACATCGGCGCGGTGCTGTGGCAGGGCGTGTATTTCGCTCTGGCCTCCTGCCTGACCCTGGCCGCCCTGTCCTTCGCCTCGGAGGCCGTCTTTGACGCCATGGGCCATGCGCCCGAGGTGCGGCGGCTGGAAGTAATCTATTTCCGGGTGCTCATGCTCGGCGCCGGGCTCATGGTGCTCGAGGCCTCCCTGGCCGCCTTTTTCAGCGGCCGGGGCCTCACCCGGGCGGTGATGCTGGTCAATTTCGGCGGTGCGCTGCTTAATATCCCGCTGAACTACATGCTCATTTTCGGCCGTCTGGGCTTTCCGGCCCTGGGCGTGACCGGTTCGGCCCTGGCCACGGTGGCCGCCTGGGGGGCGATGGCCGCCATCTACGGCGTCCTGATTTTCACGCGGAAAAACGACCGGCTCTTCCACGTGCGCCGCGCCGTTCGCCCGGATCCGGCGATTTTTCGCAAGCTCGTGGTCCTGGGAACGCCGGGCGGGACCCAGTTTTTCCTCGACATGTTCGCGGTGACGGTCTTCATCGCCCTGGCCGGCCGGCTTGGCACCACCGAGCTTGCCGCCACGAGTCTGGTCGTGTCCGCCAACACGCCGGCCTTTTTGCCGCTGCTCGGCCTGTCCTCGGGGCTGGCCGTGGTGGTGGGGCAATCCATGGGCGCGGGACGGCCGGATCTGGCCAGGCGCGCCGCCGGCAGCGCCTTGCGCCTGATGGCCGCCTATATGGCGGTCATGATCGTCGTCTTTCTGGGCTTGCCGGAGCAGTTGGCGGCGTTTTTCCGGCCGCATGGGGATGATGCCGGTTTTGTCCGCGTCGTGGCCTTGTGCCGGCCGCTTTTTGCCTGGTGCGCGGCCATCGGCTGCTGCGACATCGTGATCCACATGGGGTTCGGCGTGCTGCGCGGCGCGGGCGACACCCGCTTTCTCATGCTGTCCGCGGCCGCCGTTTCCGTCTTGGCCCTGATCCTGCCGGCCTGGCTGGCCGTGACCTACGTCCATGTCGGCATCGTGGCCCTGTGGAGCGTGTTTTTCCTCTACG
This sequence comes from Solidesulfovibrio fructosivorans JJ], assembly GCF_000179555.1. Taxonomy (NCBI): domain Bacteria; kingdom Pseudomonadati; phylum Thermodesulfobacteriota; class Desulfovibrionia; order Desulfovibrionales; family Desulfovibrionaceae; genus Solidesulfovibrio; species Solidesulfovibrio fructosivorans. Next base: position 5,256 of record NZ_AECZ01000030.1, on the reverse strand, counting down.
TGCTCACGCTGGCCGTGGTGCTGACCTTGCGTTACAAAAGCGGGGCTTGGCAGAAGATACGCCTTGTCGCCCCGGCTCACGCGTAGCGGAGGGCGGACGGCGGAAAGAGAAAGCGAGAGAGGCAACCCTTTAAAAAGGGTTGCCCCCTCTCGTGCTCTCCCTTTCCTCAATTTCATACGAGGTTAGGCTCGACGTATGCCGAGAGGCTCTCTTTCCATGGGTGGTGTTTGAGAAAGTGGAAGGGGAGTTGCCGGGAAGAAACTTTCGTAGGACAAGGTTGCCCCTGGCAGATATATACAGGACCTGCATTCGCGGAGGGACGCATGCGCGACACCAAGGTGCGGCGGATGTTCGAGGACATCGCCTTTTCCTACGACTTTCAGAATTCCGCCCTGTCGGCGGGGGTGGACATCCACTGGCGCAGGCGTCTGGTGGACGCCATCGAGCCGGGCTACGGCCTGGTCCTCGACGCGGCCACGGGCACGGGAGAGGTGGCGCTCGCCATCCGCCGCCGCCGTCCCGGGTTGCGCGTGCTGGGGCTCGATTTTTCCCCGGCCATGCTGGCCGTGGCCCGGGAGAAGATCCGGCGGCGCGGTGTTTCGGGGTATTCCCTCGGCGTGGCCGACTGCCGGGAGCTGCCCCTTGGCGAGAATGCCGTCGCCGCCGTGACCATGGCCTTCGGCATCAGGAACATCACCGAGCGCGTGGCGGTCATGCGCGAATTTAACCGCGTGCTGGTCCCTGGCGGGCGCATGCACATCATGGAATTCGGCATGCCGCGCCATGGCCTCGGCAAGGCGCTCTACCGCTTTTATTTCGACCGCATCCTGCCGCCGTTCGGCAACTTCCTCTCGCGTACGGACTATGCCTACAGCTACCTTGTCGAGTCCGTGGACGCCTTCCCGAAAGACGGGGACTTTCTGGCCCAAATGGCCGAGGCGGGCTTTGCCGCGTGCTCGGTCACGGACCTGACCTTTGGCCTGGCCCGGATTTTCACCGGACGCAAGTTGTAGCCGTAACAGATTTTTTTCTTGACATCGCCCCCGGCTGTCTGATGCAACATGGCATGATGACGCCTGTCCGGCGGTAAGGAGAGGGGAGTATGGAGGTCAACTGGCCGGAGCGGTTTTACTGCCGCAGCTTCGTGCGCAAGATCGCCCAATGGCGCGAAGTCAATTATTTCCGGGCCACGCGGGCCATCCCCGCCGGGGCGAAGGTGCTCGAAATCGGCTGCGGCGACGGCGGCGGGGCGGGGATTTTCTCCCGTCTGTTCAAACCCGGCCTCTACCACGGCCTCGACGTGGACCCGGCCATGGTCAAGGTGGCCGCCGGCCGACGCGCGAAAAGCGATCTGGGGCGCTTCGCCCTTTTCGTTCACGGCGACGCCGAGCGCCTGCCCTACCGCGACGGGGCCTTCGATGCGGTGGTCAACTTCGGCATCATCCACCACCTGCCTGACTGGCGGCGCGGCCTGGCCGAGGTCGGCCGGGTGTTGCGGCCGGGCGGGACGTTTTATTTCGAGGAGATCTATCCGCCGCTCTATGCCAATCCGCTTTTTCGCATTATGCTGGCCCATCCCCGGGTGGACCGCTTCCACGGCCCCGAATTCCGGGCGGTCATGGACGCGCAGGGCCTGTCCCTGCAGCCGGGCTACCATGAATCGTCGCTCTATATCCTCGGCGTCGCCGTCAAAAATCCGCGCCCTTGACCGCAGGCACAGGAGCCGCCATGGACTTTCTGACTGATCCCGTTTTCCTCTCTCGGCTGCAATTCGCCCTGACCACCGCCTTCCACATCACCTTTCCCACGCTCACCATCGGCCTCGGCGTCTATCTGGTCGTGGTCGAGTGGCTGTGGCTGCGCACCGGGGATCTGGTCTACTTTCGCCAGTTCCGCTTCTGGTCGCGGCTTTTCGCGGTCAATTTCGCCGTGGGCGTGGTTTCGGGCATCCCGCTGGAATTCCAGTTCGGCACCAACTGGGGACCGTTTTCCGCCACGGTGGGCAACTTCTTCGGCCAGGTGCTCGGCTTCGAGGGCACCATGGCCTTCATGCTCGAGTCCGCCTTTCTTTACATCATGCTCTTCGGCTGGAAGCGGGTGGGGCCGAAAATGCATTTCACCGCCACCATCCTGGTGGCCTTCGGCGCTTCGCTCTCCGCCTTCTGGATCCTGGTCGCCAACTCCTGGATGCAGACGCCTTCCGGCGGGCACGTCGCAAACGGCATTTTCGTGGTGGACGACTACCTCGCCGCCATCTTCTCGCCCGATCTGCCCCTGGCCTTCACCCATATGTACTTGGCCTGCCTGGAGGTGAGCCTGTTCGTCATCGGCGCGGTCTCGGGCATCAACATCCTGCTGGGGCGGCACACGAAATTCTACCTCAAGTCCTTTAAGATCGCCGCCGTCGCCGCCTTGGTCGTCACGCCGCTGCAGGCCCTTGTCGGCGACGCCAACGGCCAGGAGATCGGTCGGCTCCAGCCGGCCAAGGTGGCGGCCATCGAAGCCCATTGGAACACCAACAAGCCCGGCACCGGCGCGCCCTGGAACATGCTCGCCTGGCCGGACCCGGAACACGAGCGCAATTATTTCCAGATCGAGATTCCCTACGGCCTGAGCCTGCTCATCACCCATTCGCCGACCGGCATCGTGCCCGGGCTCAAGGATTTCCCCAAGGAGGACCGGCCGCCCATCGTGCTGCCGTTTTATTCCTTCCGGCTCATGGTCGGCATCGGCTTCATGATGGTGGGCGTCATGCTCTGGACGTTTTGGGAATGGAAGAACGGCCGGCTCACCCCGGAGGCCGCCCCGGGGCGCAAATGGCTGTATCTGGCCTGGGCGGCCATGGCCGGCGGAGCCTACGTGTCCGTGGTCATGGGCTGGATCACCCGCGAGGTGGGACGCCAGCCCTGGCTGGCCTACGGGCTGATCCGCCGGGCCGAGGGCCATTCGGACCTGACCGCCGGTGAGGTCTGGGTGTCGCTGGCCGGCTTTATCGTCGCCTATACGATCCTTTTCTCCCTGTTCGTGTTTTTCATGGGCAAGCTGCTCAAAAAAGGCCCGAATATGGACGAGTTGCCCCCCGCCGGCCACGCGAGAGGGTAGGGGGAGCCTCCGGCGGCCAGGAGAGGCGCCGCCTCTCCTGGACCTCTCCGCCGGGGGGCGGGCGCGCCCCCCGGACCCCCCGAATGGGGTGGGGCCGGCTGGACGCAACGTCGGAGTAAAGGCGCTAAGGCAAGAAAAAGAGGCTGCTGATGGACGGACATATGGGCATCGCCGAGGTGTGGTACTGGATACTGGCCCTGCTGTTGTGGCTCTACGTCTTCACCGACGGGTTCGACCTCGGGGTGGGCTTTTTGTGCTTGCACACGGACGACGAATCCTGGCGGGACGCCATGACCGAAACCATCGACGGCGTGTGGCACGCCAACCAGACCTGGCTGGTGATGCTCGGCGGTGTGCTCTTCGGCGCGTTCCCGCTGGTCTACGGCACGGTGCTGGCCGCGCTCTATCTGCCGGCCGGGCTGCTTCTTTTCGCGCTCATGGCCCGGGGCATCGGGCTCGAATACCGGGCCGAGGCCGGACGCAAACGCGGTTGGTCCGTGCTGTTCGGCATCGGCAGCGTGGCCGTGGTGCTGGCCCACGGCTTTTTGCTCGGCGGCATCTTGCAGGGCATGCACTTCGACGGGCTGCGCTACACCGGCGGCGCCTTCGACTGGTTTTCGCCCTTTACCGTCCTGGTCGCCCTGACCCTGCTTTTTCTTTACGCCATGTTCGGCGCGGCCTGGCTGGTGCTCAAGACCGAGGGCGCGCTCCAGGCGAAAGCGAGGCAGTGGGGCGCGCGCTACGGCGCCGCGGCCGTGGTGATGCTGGTCGTGGTCATCGGCTACGTCGCCCTGCACGGGAACATGGGCTATCTGGTCGGCCGGCCGGCCGGGCAGGGGGGGCTTTCCCCCATGTTCATCGGCATGGCCCTCGCGGCGGTCCTTTGCGCGGCGCTGTATTTCCAGGCTCTGGGCAAGGGGCGGGACGGCCAGCCCCTGGGCTGGTGCGCCGCCATGCTGGCGTTTGTCTTCGCCGCGTTTGGCGGCAGCCTCTTCCCGGTCATCGTGCCCCCGGGCCTGACCGCCGGGCAAGCCGCCTCGCCGGCGGGGATGTTGCGCGTCATGCTGGCCGTGGTTGGCGGGCTCATGCCGGTGATCTTTTTCTACAACGCCTACCAGTACCGGGTATTTCGCGGTAAGGCCGCGCCGGAAAAAGAGATCGAGTAGTTTTGTCCAAAAATTCCCCTTCGGTTTCCTGCGCCCCGACAGGGCGTTTCGCCCTGACCGTCTACTTGGCCCTTTCGCGCACGCCCCATGGGCTGCTCGATCTGGCCGGGCCGTTTTGCGCCGCCTTGCTCTGCCGGGGCGGTTTCCCGCCGGCCTCCGTCGTGGTCCTTGGCTGCGTCACGGTCTTTGCCGGCTATACCGCCGTCTACGCCTTAAACGACATCGTGGACTACCGCTCGGACAAGCGGCAGGTGGAGGGCAGCGGCGCGGATGAGCGCGCCGGTTATCTGGACGCGGCCTTTATCCGCCATCCCCTGGCCCACGGCTGCCTGTCCTTGCCGGCGGCCGTCGTCTGGTTTCTTTTCTGGGCCGTGGTCGCCTTTGCCGGAGCCTGGGCGCTTAGCCCCGTGTGCGCCTGGCTGCTGGTGGCCGGCTGCCTGCTCGAGACGGCCTACTGCCTGCTTTTGACCGTCACCCATTTGCGCGCGGTTATAAACGGCGTGGTCAAATCGCTCGGACCGCTGGCCGCCGCCTTCGCCGTCAATCCCGACCCGCCGGCCTGGTTCCTGGTCGGGCTTTTCGCCTGGGTCTTCACCTGGGAGATCGGCGGGCAGAACATCCCGGCCGACTGGCACGACGCCACCCGCGACGCGGCCACCGGCGCGCGCACCGTGCCGGTGGTGCTCGGCTACAAGCGGGCCAGCCGGCTGGCCGTGGCCACGCTGGCCGCGGGCGTCGTCATCGCCGTGCCGCTTTTCGCCGGATCCCCCCTGGCCGTTTCCACCCCCTTAAGCCTCGTCGCCCTGCTCGGCGGAGCCTGGCTCGTGCTGCCGCCGGCCCTGCGCCTGGCCAAGAGTCTCGATGACGCCGAGGCCTCGGCGCTCTTCAACCGCGCCAGCTTCTACCCGGCCCTGTGCCTAGCCGTTTTGCTCATCCATTTAATTTTGCGTTAAGAGAGAAGAGCGAGGAAGAAAGTGCGAGAGGGGGA
>NZ_AECZ01000029.1 GCF_000179555.1 Solidesulfovibrio fructosivorans JJ] | reverse complement strand
TTTTTAAAGGGTTTCCCCTCTCGCATCTTCTTTGCCCTTTCTTACTGCATCTGCATGCCGGAGGCGTGGCCGAGGTATTCCTCGCGGGTGACCTTGCCGTCGCCGTTCTTGTCGGCTTTGGCGAAGTCGTCGGCCATGTGGTGGGCGGCGAATTCTTCCTTGGTCAGGACGCCGTCCTTGTTGGTGTCCATGGTGGTGAACATCTTTTCGGCGGCGGCGGTGGTGTCTTGGGTCGGCTGGGATGCGGCGTAGGCGGCGGGGACGGCGGCCAGGGCGGCGATGAGGGCGAAGGCGGCTATGGCGGTGCGCATTGGGACTTCTCCGTGAGTCTGCGTGGTTAGCGTCGCGGGGCGTGGTTATTGGTTGGTCGGGGCTGTGTTGGTCGGGGCGGCGGGAGCGCTGGGAGCGGCAGGCGCGGCCGCGGCCGGAGTGTTCTGGGCGTTGGCGGCGGGCATGGGCATGGTATGGCCGGGCATAGTGCCGTTCATAGCGGGCATGGCCCCGGTCGCGCCGTGGTTCATGGCCTGCATGTCATGCTGCATACCCATCATCATGCCCTTGCCCATCATCATCATTCCCTTGTCCTTACCCATCATCTTGCAGTCGGCATCGCTCTTGGGGCCCATCATCATCTTACCGCCCATCATGCCGTCCATCATCATGCCTTCCATCCGGCCCATGTGGCGGGTCATGCGGATGGGGGTGCCGGTTTCCTTGGCGTAGCGGATGCGGAAGAGGGTGTCCTGTTCGAACAGCTTGCCGCGCAGGGCGCTTATTTCGGTGGTGAGCTTGGTGACGGCGGTGGTGTCGTCGGGCTTGGTGGCGAGCAGGGTTTCCAGCTCGGCCTGACGGGCGACGAGCTTGCCGCGCAGTTCGGCGGTCTTGGCTATGTAGTCCTGGCGGAGCAGGTAGACCTTGTTGGGGTCCACGGTCTTGGCGGCCGTGGCGTCGGTCTTGGTCGTGTCGGTTTTGGCGGTCGTGGCCGCCGGGGTGTTGTGCTGGTGGATGGTCTGGGCCAGGGCCGGAACGGTCAGGGCCAGGGTCAGGGCCAGCGCGGCGGGGATACGAATACTTTTGCGCATGGGAAATGCCTCCAATGAAATTTGTTTCCCTGTGTGCAGCCCCCGTGCCATTGTGGAACTAATTTGGTCTGAAATCCATTCGGGCCTGAATTGTCACGTCTTTAACATACTGATATTCTTGGCCTTGCGCGAACATGACAATTCTGTTGCCTTGGGCAATCACGGCAAGGGGAAAAGAAACGTCCATCACCAGGGTCTTCTCACGTTTAAAAACTATACTGAAAAGGAATGTAATATGGATGCAAAAGATACAGCACTCGGGTCAGCGCCTCTTTTTTATCCATGAACAACGAGCGCTCCCAGGCGGCTCGAGACGGGCGGAAGGAAGAATGGACGCCTAGATCGTCTTGAAAAACAAGTAATATCTTGCGATTAAAAAAACTATGAAAGTTTTTGGGGAGGGTGGGGGTCCGGGGGAGGGAACCCTTTTTTGAAAAAAAGGGTTCCCTCCCCCGGTTCTCCTCCCGCCTCCTCCTCCCCACTCACTCCGCTACCGCCTCGCGGCGTGGTCCGGCACGGCGCCGGCGTCCTCGAGCCCGAACCGGGCTTCGAATTCCTTGCCGAACCGGCACAGGGCCTCGAGGATGGGGATGATGTCGCGGCCCGGCTCGGTCAGGCCGTACTCCACGCGCGGCGGCACTTCGGCGTAGACGGTGCGGGTGATGAGCCCGTCGGCCTCGAGTTCTCGCAACTGCTGGGTGAGCATCTTCTGGGTGATGCTCGGCATGGCGCGGCGCAGGGCCGAGAAGCGCAGGGTCGTGACGTCGCGCAGATGCCACAGGATCAGCGGTTTCCATTTGCCGCCGATGACCGCCAGCGAAAGTTCCATGCTGCATGAGTATTCCTTGCCTCGGCAGCGCTTGCGCCCGCACGATGTTCCCTGTCCGGCCATGATGCCCGCTCCTTTTATGGTATCCAAAAGGATACTACACAACTTATTTGTGCCTACTTGTTTTTTTCGCCATACTGGCAGAAATGTCTTTAGCCGTAAAGCGGAAACCGAAAAGGAGGTCCCATGGATCTGTTCGAAGCCATCCATACCCGGCGCAGCATCCGCGCCTTCACCGACGCGCCGGTGTCCGAAACGGATATGGACGCCATCCTGCGCGCGGCCATGGCCGCGCCGAGCGCCGGCAACGAGCAACCCTGGCATTTCGTGGCCATCACCGACCGGGAGGTGCTCGACGCCATCCCGTCGGTCCATCCCTACGCGGCCATGGTCAAGACCGCCCCTTTGGCCATCGTGGTCGCGGCCGAGCACGCCCTGGAGAAGTATCCGGGCAATTGGGTGCTCGATTGTTCCGCCGCCGTGGAGAACCTGATGCTGGCCGCCCGGGGGCTCGGCATCGGCTCGGTCTGGTGCGGGCTGTATCCCCAGGCCGATCGCATGGAAGGCATGGCCACGCTGCTCGGCCTGCCCGAAGGGGTCTCGGCCCACGCCTTGGTGGTGCTTGGCCATCCAAGCCCCGATTTCAAGCGCGTGGACCGGTTCAAGCCCGAGCGCATCCACAGAAACCGTTGGTAGAAGGCGAAGCGCCATGCAACGTCATCTTGGCCGGACGTGCCTGCTGTATCCCATGCCCGCGACCATTGTCGGGGCAATGGTGGACGGTAGGCCCAATTTCCTGGCCATCGCCCATGTGGGCATCCTGAACAACGCGGCCCCCCAGTACCTGACCGTGAGCCTGAAGAAGTTCCGGCACACCAGCCGGGGCATCCGCGAATCCGGCGCGTTTTCCATCTGCCTGCCGGGAAAGTCCATGGCCGTGGCCACGGACTATGTGGGCATCGTCTCCGGGGCGAAGGTGGACAAGTCGCGCGTCTTCGACGTCTTTTACGGGGAACTCGGCAATGCGCCCATGATCCGGGAATGCCCGGTCAATATGGAACTGAAGCTGCATCAGGTGATCGACCTGCCGGCCCACGAGGTGTTCGTGGGCGAGCTGGCCGGTTCCTACGCCGAGGAATCCTGCCTCAAAGAGGGCAAGGTGGACCTGGAAAAAGCCAGGCCGCTTCTGTTCGACTATTCCAGTGGCTGGTATTTTTCCGTCGGCGAACCGGTCGCCCCCTGCTGGCGGGCTGGCCGGGACTACCCGGCGCAACGGACTGAACACGAAGGAGTATGATAATGGAAAAGGTCTCCCTTGGCGCGAAAAGCATGACCCTGCCGACACCGGCCTGGCTGATCGGCACCTACGACGCGGACGGCAAGCCCAACCTCATGACCGCGGCCTGGGGCGGCATATGCTGCTCCAAGCCGGTGTGCATGACCGTTTCGCTGCAAAAGCCCCGCTATTCCTATGCCGCCATCATGGAGCGCAAGGCGTTCACGATAAACGTCGCCGCCGAGGCGGATGTGGCCAAGGTGGACTACTGCGGCATCGTCTCCGGCAAAAATGCCGACAAGTTCGCGGTGTGCGGCTACACGGCCGTGAAAAGCGAGCTCGTGGATGCGCCCTATGTTGCCGAGTGTCCGCTTACGGTGGAATGCAAGCTGATCCATGTCCAGGACCTGGGCCAGCACACCATGTTCGTGGGCGAGGTGCTGGACGTGAAAGTGGACGGCGCGTGCATGAAGGACGGCAAGCCGGATGCGGCGGCCATAAAGCCCATCATCTTCGCCCCGGAGGACCGGCATTACTACGGCCTGGGCCGCGATCTTGGCCTGGCTTTTTCCATCGGCAAGGAGCTGAAATAGTATGGAGAAAGTGCGCCTGGACCCGGAGATCCTGCCGCCCATGCCCGTGACCCTGGTCGGGGCGATGGTCGAGGGACGGCCCAACTTCATGGCCGCCGCCTGGGTGACGCGGGTGGGACACAAACCGCCGATGATCGGCGTCTCCATCAACCATCGCCAGTACACGGCCCAGGGCATCCGGGAAAACGGCGCGTTTTCCCTGTGCCTGCCCGGGCCGGGGCTTGTGGAGAAAACCGATTACTGCGGGCTCGTGTCCGGGCGCAAGGCGGACAAGGCCGCGCTCTTCGACGTGTTTTCCGGCGAGGTCGCGGGCGCGCCCATGATCCGCCAGTGCCCGCTGTGCCTGGAGATGACCCTTTTCCAGGCCGTGGACCTGCCGCAGCACACGTTTTTCATCGGCGAAATCAAGGCCGGTTGGGCCGACGGCGAAATCCTCACCGACGGCAAGCCGGATGTGGCGAAGTACAAGCCGCTTCTGCTCACCATGCCCGACAACCGCTATTGGACGCTCGGGGACCATGTCGCCGACGCCTGGAGCGCGGGCAAGGCGCTCAAGAAAGGAGAAAGGCAATGAAGGTGCTGGCCATAAACGGCAGTGCGAGAAAGGACGGCAACACCGCCATCATGCTGCGCACGGCGCTTGGCGAAATCGAAGCCGCGGGCATCGAGACCGAACTGCTGCAACTCCACGGCAAGAATATCCACGGCTGCATCGCCTGCATGAAGTGCTGGGAGAAAAAGGACGGCCACTGCGCCGTCAAAAACGACATGTTAAACGAGATCATCGACAAGATGGTCGCGGCCGACGGCATGATTCTGGGTTCGCCCACCTACTTCGCCAACGTCTCGAGCAACATCAAGTCCATCATCGACCGGGCCGGCATGGTGGCCCTGGCCAACGATTCCATGCTGGCGCGCAAGGTCGGCGCGGCGGCGGTGGCCGTGCGGCGCGCCGGAGCCATCCATGTCTTCAACTCCATCAACCACTTCTACTTCATCAACCAGATGGTGGTGCCGGGGTCGAGCTACTGGAACATGGGGCGGGGGCTTGAGCCCGGCGATGTGGAAACAGACGAGGAGGGCATGCTGACCATGAAAAACCTGGGCAAGAACATGGCCTGGGTGCTGCAAAGGCTTCATGGCTAGCTTCGCGGTTCCTCACCCTGTTTCCGCGCCCCTCTTCACAGGAGAAACGTATTCATGACGACGCAAGAGAACGCGGCCCCGGGGCTGGTCATGCTCTGGGTCACCGCCGACAAGGAAGCGGCCCTGAACATGGCGCTCATGTACGCCAAGAACTCCCGCCTCAAGGGCTGGTGGGACGAGGTGCATCTGGTCGTCTGGGGGCCTTCGGCGAAACTTCTCGCCACGGACGCCGAGCTCCAGGCCGAAGTGGCCGCCTGCCGCAAGGCCGGGGTGACGCTTCTGGCCTGCCTGGCCTGCGCCGAGCGCTACGGCGTGACCGAAGACCTCAAACGCCTCGGCCTGGACGTTCTCTACATGGGCGAGCCCATGACCGGATACCTCAAAGACAGCTGGAAGATCCTGAGCGTGTGAGGGAGGGGGACGAGAGAAGGCGATGCGAGAGAGGGACCCTTTTTGAAAAAAGGGTCCCTCTCTCGCGCTCTCCCCTCCCAAAAACGTTTAACGGTGACAGGTAGTAACCGCTAAAAGTCTTTGGGAAGGGGGCCTGGGGGGAACCTTTTCTTCAGAAAAGGTTCCCCCCGGCTCTTCTTCCTCAAACGCATTGTTGGCGGTGGCTCCGTCTGCTACGCTGTCGGAAAACCGGAAGGTCCCCGATGGCCAATTATTTCAATGCGTGCCTATCCCATATTGAGGATGCCCTCGGCCACATCGAAATGCCTGAAGCCGTCCAGGAAATTCTGGCCATCATGGATGCGCCGCCCATGGAGCTGGAGGCCATCGCCCACATCCGGCTCTATGCCGAAACCCTGCCCAAGGCCGAGGAGTACCCGCTGACGCCGGCCCTGCGCCATCTGCATTTTCTGTGGGACACCTTCGACAAGCTGCCGCTGTGTCTGGTGGTTTCGTTTTCCATCCCGTTTCGGCGGCTGTTGGCCAGACGGCTTTTCGGGGCTTGCGGCGCGGTCTTTACGGCCGAGGAAAACATGCGGTTCAATTTCCCCCAACTGCTGACCGTCGGAGACAACGTGTTTTTCAACCGCAACGTCTTTCTGGACACCAAAGGTGGGGTGCGCATCGGCAACGACGTGGCCGTGGCCGAGGACGTGCGCGTTTTCACCCATAGCCACGGCGAGGCTTCGCACATCAAGCGGACCTACAAGCCGGTGGTCATCGGCGACTACGCCAAGGTCTATTCCGGGGCGGTGCTGCTGCCCGGCGTGACCGTCGGCCGGCAGGCCATCGTCGCCGCCGGGGCGCTGGTCACCCACGACGTGCCGGACAACATGGTGGCCGCCGGGCGGCCGGCAACCATCCTGCGGGAACGGCGCACCGAAGGCCACGACGGCGCCGGTCTCGACCATATCTGGTTATTTTAGGAGGGGAGAGGAGAGGGATAAGAGGGTGCGAGAGGGGAAACCCTTTTGCAAAGGGTTCTCCCCTCTCGCGCTCTCCCCTTCCTAAACTTCTTAATGGTTACTGCTGTGTTACAGGCAACACGCTGTAACCACTAAGAGTCTTTGGGAAGGGGGTCCGGGGGGAACCTTTTCTTCAGAAAAGGTTCCCCCCGGCTCCTCTCCCCCAGACACTCAGCGCGATTTGGCGCAAAAGCGTTGCCAGCCCATGAGCGCCGCCGCGCCGGCCACGGTGGTGCCGTAGAAGATGACCGGCTTGTCGGTGAGGAAATCGCCGATGCTGTCGTTGGCCAGCGTCGAGCCCGTGGACACGATGAGGTCGGCCCAGTCCAGGATCGACGCCTGTTCTTCGGGGCCGTGGACGGACGCGCCGTGCTTGACGGACCCGATGTTGTCCGGGTCGCGGTCCAGGACCTTGACCGTGAAGCGGCTGCTCAGGATTTCAATCATCTTGGGCTGGAAGCCGACCTGGGCGATGCGCGGATTGCCGTAGGTGTCGGCGATGTGGTCGCGAAAGGCGGTGGCGCAGTCGTTGGGTTCCTTGTCGCGGCAGTGGACGGTGCCGGTGCAAAGCCCCAGGCTGCGGCAGGTGGCGTTGAGCGCGGAGACGAACACGGCCCGGCGGAAGTTGCCGGTAAGCTCCATGGCGGCCACGTCGGCCAGGGAGCCGGAGAAATCGCCGAAGCGGTCCGTGAAGGCCTGGCCTTTTTCGCCGCGAAAGACGGCCTCCATGAGCTGTTCCTTGCCTTTTTGCAGCGGGAAATCGTCGCCATCGGGGTCGCCGATGGCCTCGTGCACCGTGAGCGTGCGGGCCGTGACCGTAATGGGCTCGCCCAGCAGATCGTGCTCCTTCCACAGGGCGAGCGCCTGTTCGCGCACGGTTCCAAGCATCTCTTCCGCCATGTCCTTACTCCTTCGGTCGCGTTGCAACGGATACGCGAAAGGGGCAACCCGCCACCGGGCTGTCCCCCTCGCGTGTTTTCCCCTTCCTTGACGTTCCGGAAGAGGGCTTGACGATAACGACGTGCTCCCTATCGCATGCCGTCATCGTGAGAAAGTTTAGGAAGGGGAGGGCGCGGGAGGGGCTACCGCTTTTTTCAAAGGGTTTCCCACTCCCGCATCCGCTTCCCCCCTCCTAATCCTGGTCGGCCGTCTTTTCCAATCTGGCCAGACGTTCGTTTAGGGCGTCAAGGTTGGCCTGCATGGCCTGGGCCTGCTGCAAAAGCGCCTGGCGTTCGGCGTCCGTCTCGGTTCCGGCGTCAACACCGGGGCCGAAGCCGCGCCCCATGCCGCGACACCACACGCCGCCGCGACCGCCCATGCGGCCCTGTCCCATGCCCATGCCCATTCGCCGTCCGCCCCGGCCCGGCGCGCTGGAAAACCCCGGCGCGCCCGCGCCGCTGCAATACCCGGCTCCCCGGCCCGTGCCGGAACCCTGACCCATGGGACCACTACGATCACCTCGTGGCATAACGTCATCCTCCTTTTATGGAGCGTCGTTTGGAGCCGCGTCCCCGGCGGCGCGGGCGTCTGTGGCCAGGGCGTAGTCGCCGCCCTCGATGCGAAGCGCCGAACCGGTGGTCAGCGCCCGGGCCACATTGCCCCGGGCCTCGGCCAGCACCCGGCCGAAGGTATGGCGGGACACGCCCATGCGCGTCGCCGCCGCCTCGGCGGTAAGGCCTTCCACATCGGCCAGGCGCAAGGCCTCGAGTCCTTCCACGGACAGGCGGATTTCCCGCAAGTCCCGCAGGGGCGCGCCTTGCGGCTTGAAATACGTGGCCTTGGGGATGCCGGAGACGCACCGGCGCAGACGGGGACGCGGCATGATCACTCCTTTGTTTTGCTCAAAAGAGCATTAAGACTCGCCTGGGAGGAGTCAAGGGGAAAAGGGGGTTTTTTTGCTCGTTTGAGCAAAAAAAGCGGGCAAGGGCGGCGGGGCGATTCCCGCCGGGCCTTGTTCCCCGGGGCCACGGCGTGTAGGCTAAGTCTCCAGGCCGGCAGGCCAATCCGTCCAGCCGGGGGACCTCATGACCAGCCTCCTTCGCGCCCGCCTCAGTCTTCGACAAAAAATAGTCGCTATTCTGACACTTTACGTGCTCGGGATCGGTGCCATGGGCATCATTTCCTACGAGGACCTGCGCACCATGGAGGACAAGCTCGAGTTCATGCGCCTGGGGCACGTCATTGCCAACACCATCCTCGAAGTGCGGCGCTACGAGAAGAACTATCTGCTTTACGGCCTGCCCGAGGACCTGGCCGAGGATCGGCGCTACCTGGCCGAATCCTTCAAGACTCTGGACGCGCTGACGGCCGAGGCCAGCGATTTGCGCGTCTCCTCCCAGCTTGACGCCTTGCGGGCGCGGCTGCGCGACTACCGGCAGGCTCTGGGGGATCTGGCCGTCTCCGGGGGCGGGCAGGGCGGCGAGGCGGCGCTTAAGCTGCGCGAGGTGGGCAAAGGCCTTACCGAGGCCGCCGACGCGGTGGTGGAATTCGAGCGTGGGCGCATCCGGGCGCTGATCCGGCTGCTCGGGGCCCAGCTCCTTTTGGCCGTGTCCGTGTCCGTGGCCCTGGGCGTGGCCTTGCCGTTGCTCATGTTCCGCAAGATTTTCAAGCCGCTGGGCATCATCCGCGCCGCCACCCAGGACATCGCCGCCGGCCGGTTCAAGGAAATCCAGGTCGTCAACACCAACGACGAGATCGAGCAGGTCATGGAGGCGATGAACCGCATGGTGGCCGAGATCGAGCGCCGTCAGGACCAGCTCGTGCAGACGAAAAAGCTCTCGTCCATCGGCACCCTGACCGCCGGCGTGGCCCATCAGCTCAACAACCCCCTCAACAACATCTCGACCTCCAGCCAGATCGCCCTGGACGAGCTGGAAACCGCCGACCCGGCCTTTTTGCGTAAGCTGCTCGCCAACATCCACCAGGAAACCCTGCGGGCGCGGGACATCGTGCAGGGGCTGCTGGAATTTTCCCGGGCCCGGGAATTCTCCCTGCGCCCGGTGCCCCTGTCCGAGCTTGCCGGGCGGACGTTGCGGCTGGTGTCCAGCCAGGGCGGCTCGGGCGTGCGGCTGACAAGCGACGTGCCGGACGACCTCGTCATCCCGGCCGACGCCTCGCGCCTTCAGGAAGCGCTTTTGAACCTGCTCATAAACGGCATCCAGGCCGTGGACGGCAAGGGCGAGGTGAGCCTGGCCGCCAGGCGCGACGCGGACGCCGGCCAAGCCGTCATCACCGTGTCCGACACCGGCCCCGGCATCCCGGAGGAAATCCGAAGCCGCGTCTTCGATCCCTTCTACACCACCAAGGAGGAGGGCAAGGGCACGGGGCTCGGGCTGTCCATCGTCTACGGCATCGTGGAAAAGCACGCCGGCAAGATCACCGTGGACAGCGCCCCGGGTAAGGGGGCGGTGTTCACCATCCGCCTGCCCCTGTCCGAAGCCGGGGCGGGCAAGATGGACGGTCCGGCATGAAGCGCGCCCGCGTGCTGGTGGTGGACGACGAGCCCATCGCCCGGGAAAACCTCGTCCACATCCTGATCAAGGCCGGACACCGGGCCAGCGCCGCCGGGGATGGGAACGAAGCCCTGATCCTTCTGGCCGGGGAACCCTTCGACCTGGTGCTGACGGACCTGCGCATGCCGGGCATGGACGGCATGGAGCTTTTGGCCGCCATCAAGCGCCGTTCGCCCGAGACCGAGGTCATCGTGGTCACGGGCCACGCCGCCGTGGAAACGGCCGTGACGGCCATGCGCCTGGGGGCGTTCACCTACGTCTCCAAGCCCATCCATGTGGAAGAGGTGCTGGCCCAGGTCGGCAAGGCCCTGGAAAAAAACGCCATGCGCCGCGAGATCACGCGGCTTCGCCAAAGCGTCGATCCGGCCTCGGGGCTTTCGAGGCTCATCGGCGGCAGCGATCCCATGGAGGCCCTGCGCCAGTCCATCCTGCAAGTGGCGCGGCTTGAATGCAACGTGCTCATCACCGGCGAGACCGGCACCGGCAAGGAGCTGGTCGCCCGCACCATCCACGACCTGAGCCCCCGGTCCAAGGGGCGGTTCATGGCCGTCAACTGCGGCGCGTTTTCCGAGGAGCTCATCAGCAACGAACTGTTCGGCCACGAACGCGAGGCCTTTACCGGGGCCGGGGCCCGGCGCAAGGGGCTCATCGAGGCCGCCGCCGGGGGCACGCTTTTCCTCGACGAGATCGGCGAGCTGCCGCTTTCCATGCAGGTCAAGCTCCTGCGCGTGCTCCAGGAGCGCACGTTTTTGCGCGTGGGCGGCACCGAGGAAGCGCCCATGGACGCCCGGGTGCTCTCGGCCACCAACAAGGACCTTCGCAAGGAATCGGAGACCGGGGCCTTTCGCCAGGACCTCTTCTACCGCCTCGACGTCATCACCGTGCACGTGCCGCCCCTGTCCGAACGCCGCGAGGATATCCCGGAGCTGGCGCGCCATTTCCTGGTCAAGCACGCCGCCGCCTCGGGCCGCAGCGTCCAGCTTTCGCCCGAGGTCCTCGACAAGCTCCTGCTCTACGAATACCCGGGCAACGTGCGCGAGCTGGAAAACATCGTGCAAAAGGCCCTGGCCGTGTGCGAGGGCGACGTCATCGAGCCCGTGCACCTGCTTGCCGACCTGCGCGACGAGCGCATCCGCCCCACGCGTGGGGCGCGCCGCGACTGGCCGACCCTTGAGGCGCACGAGAAGAGCTACATCCGCGACGTGCTCGAGGAGGTGGAGGGCAACAAGTCCAAGGCCGCCCGCATCCTCGGCATCGACCGGGTGTCGCTGTGGCGCAAGGTCAAGCGCTATGGCCTGGAGTAGGGGATCATCCAAACACTTTGATATCCGCGCCGAGCACCCCGGCGATGCGGTCGCCGGAAAAGATGGGCGTGGAGATGGTCAGGCAGTACTCGCCCGAGGCCTCGGACACGTAGATGGCCGAGATGGACGTGTCCTTTTTCTGCATGACCTCGGTGAACCAGGGCCTGGTGGACCAGTTCTTGCCCTTGACCGAACCCGAGGAACTGGTCGGGAAGCCGGCCGGGGCGATATTTTCCGTGATCTGGATGCCCTGGGCATTGGTGGCGTAGAGGAGTTCCAGGAAGGCGTTTTGCGACAACACGCCGCGCATGAGGCGTTCCATGTCCGCCTGGGCGAGTCCCGTCATGTCCGGGGAGGCGGCCAGCCGTTCCACCGCGTCCTGGGCCGTGCCCTGGCCGATGAGCTTGAACACCCCGTTCAATTTGATGAGTTCCTCGATCTCGCCGCCGAGCGCCTCGATGGTGCCGGCCGAGCGGACCATGCCGTCGGTGGTGCGGCCGGACAGTTCGCGCACCCGGTCGATGGCGGTCTTGATGCGTTCGCTGGCCGCGACCTGCTCGTCCGAGGCTCCGGCGATGGAGCCGATCTGGGCGGCGGCGTCGCCGGAGAGGCGCACGATTTCGCCAAGCGCCGCCCTTGAGCTGCCGGCCAGTTCCGTGGCCTTGTCCACGGCCCCGGAGGCCTGCTCCATGTGGCGGATGTTGTCGAAGGTGCCGTTCTGGATGGCTTTGATGACCTGGCCCACCTCGCCGGTGGCGGCCATGGTCTTTTCAGCCAGCTTGCGGACCTCGTCGGCGACCACGGCGAAGCCGCGCCCGGCCTCGCCGGCCCGGGCCGCCTCGATGGCGGCATTTAAGGCCAGCAGGTTGGTCTGGTCGGCGATGTCCGTGATGACGGTCATGACCTCCCCGATGGACTCGGCCTGACGGCCCAGTTCGGCCATGTTGGCCGTAAGCGACGCGGTCAGCGTGCTGACTTCGCCGATGGCGGCCACGGAATCGTCCACCACGGCCGCCCCGTCCGTGGCCTGGCTTCGCGCCTGCTCGGCGGCTTCCGCGGCCATCTCGGCGCTTTTGGCCACGGCCACGGTGGAGTCGAACATGACGGACACCGAGGCGGCCGTATCGTCGATGCAGGTCTTTTGCTCCTCGGCCCCGAGGCTGACCTCCTTGGCCTCGCCCCGCAGGTCGGCCGTGGCTTTCTTGATGGAATCGGCCACGCCTTCCAGGGTTTCGCCGGCGGCCAGCATGCCCATGCGCCGGGTCTCGTCCTTCTTGCCCGCCCGGGTGGCCTCGCGCGAAGCCTGCTCGGCGGCGTCAGCGGCCGCTTCGACCTCGGCGGCTTTGGCCTTGGCCAGGGCCAGCCGTTCCTCCATGATCCGGACCATGGCCTCCAGGCTGTCCTTGAGCAGGCCCAGGCGGCCGATGAACCGGCCGTCGTCGGCCAGGGGCGCGGCCTTGCCGCCGCCCACGCTTTTGGCATAGGCGGCCAGCCGCTCGAGGGGCCGCATGAGGGAGCGGTTTATGGTCCATAAAAAAAGAGCCGCCAAAAGGACGGCGGCGAGGATGGAAGCCAGGGCCGAAACCGAAGCGGTTTCGGCGGGCAGGGCGTCGAGACGCCGGGCCAGGGCGCGCAGGTCGTCGCGCACGGCGGGATTGGCGTTTTGCCCGAGGTCGGCCTGGGTCCGGGACAGGGTGGCACCGGCCTGGTCGGCCAGATCGGAAAGACGCCAGAAAGACACGCCGCTTGCCACCAGCACCACCAGGAAGAAACCGATGATGGTGCCGATGGTCAGACGCAGCTGTAAGGACATGCGCATGACCCCTCTCCCGAACGTGCCGCCCGCGTGTGCAACACAAGGCCGGCATCCCCCTCGGACGCCGGCCCGCGACGCGAAACAGCCATAATTGTTTCACCGGCTCGTAGCACACGAGGGGCGCAAGTCAATCCCCGCGCGGGTTCCCGTGGTTTTTCGCCGGAGTGGGAGGCGCGTTACGAAACGCGGTTGCCCGGCGCGACCGGGGCGGACGGCGTCAGAAGGGCCATGCCGCCCTCGTGTTTGACGGCCAGAATCATGCCGTGGGAGACGGCCCCGCGCAGCTTTCGCGGCTTGAGGTTGGCCACGAGCACCACCTGTCGGCCAACGAGGTCATCGGCCGGGAAGTATTCGGCCAGCCCGGCCACGACGGGTCGCGGTTCGGCCTCGCCCACGTCCACGGTGATGGCGTAGAGCCGGTCGGCCCCGGGCACCGGGGCGGCGGTCAGCACCGTGGCCACGCGCAGGTCGAGCTTGGCGAAATCCTCGAACGCCACTTCCGCCTCGGGTTCGGGCTTGGGGGCGGGAGCCTTGGCCGCTTTGGCCGCCTTGGCCTTGTCTTTGGCGGCCTTGGGCTTGGGCGCGGGGGCGTCCGTCTTGGCCGGGGCCTCCATGCGGGGGAAGAGGTTGGAAGTGGCGGCGACGGCCGTGCCGGCGGCGAGCGGGGCGAAGTTCTCGGCCTCTTTGGCGAGGTTTAGGCCGGCGGTTTCCTGGCCGAGCTGGGCAAGGAGCTTTTCGGCCGCCTCGGGCATGACCGGGAGCAGGCACACGGCCACCTGGCGCAGGCCGCCGAGGACCGTGGCCATGACCGTTCCCAGGCGCGCGGTGTCGCCTTCCTTGAAAAGCGTCCATGGGGCCATGGCGTCGATGTACTTGTTGAGCCCCCGCACGAGCTCCCACAGCGCTTCGAGGGCCCGGGAAAACTGGGCCGCGCCGAAAAGCTGCACGAAATTGGCCATGGCCTCGCGGCCCAGGCGGGCAAGCTCCGCATCCGCGGCCTGCGGCGCGTCGGATGCGGGCACCGTGCCGCCGAAATACTTGGTGGTCATGGCCAGCGCGCGGTTGGCCAGATTGCCGAGGTCGTTGGCCAGATCGGCGTTGAACCGGCCGATGAGCGCCTCGTCGGAAAAGCTCGCGTCCGAGCCGAAGACCATCTCGCGCAAAAGAAAATAGCGCATGCCCGAAAGCCCGGCCTGCTCGGCCATGGCCAGCGGCTCGATCACGTTGCCGAGCGACTTGGACATCTTGGTGTCGCGCACCAGCCAGTAGCCGTGGACATTGAGGCGCTTGTAGAGCGGCAGGCCCATGGCGAGCAACATGGTCGGCCAGAACACGGCATGGGGCTTCAGGATGTCCTTGGCCACCACGTGTTCGGCCACGTCCCACCATTTGGAAAAATCCGGGTCGTCGGGCCAGCCGATGGCCGTCAGGTAGTTCATGAGCGCGTCGAACCAGACGTAGGTGACGAAGTTGTCGTCAAAGGGCAGCTCAATGCCCCAGGTCAGGCGCGATTTGGGCCGGGAGATGCACAGGTCTTCCAAGGCCCCGGATTCGAGCAGGCTCACCACCTCGTTTCGGTACTGGCGGGGGCGGATGAAGTCCGGATTGGCCTTGATATGCTCGAGAAGCGCGCCCTGGTATTTGGACATGCGGAAGAAGTAGTTCTTCTCCGCGATGTATTCGGGCTTGACCTTGTGGTCCGGGCACAGCCCGTCCACCAGCTCCTTTTCGGTCAGGAAGCGCTCGCAACCCTTGCAGTAATGGCCGCCGTACTCGCCGAAGTAGATGTCGCCCTTGTCGTAAACGAGCTGGAGGGCCTTTTTCACCGCTTCCTTGTGGTCGGGGTCGGTGGTGCGGATGAAGCGCCTCGGCGCGATGCCGAGCTTGGGCCAAAGGGAACTGAAAAGGCCGCTTATGGAGTCGGCATATTCCTTGGGCGTCTGGCCGGCCTTTTGGGCCGCCTCGGCGATCTTGTCGCCGTGCTCGTCGGTGCCGGTGAGGAAAAAGACCTCCTCGCCCAAAAGGGCGTGGAACCGGGCCAGGGCGTCGACCACGATGGTGGTGTAGGCATGGCCGAGATGCGGCTTGGCGTTGACGTAATATATGGGGGTGGTGATGAAAAAGCGGTTCACGATCCGGACTCCGGAGGACGGGAAGGATTTTTGCCGCCCTGTCGCGCCTCGGGGCGCGGGGCATGCCTGGGGTTCTTGGGACGCGGGGCCTGGGCCTGCTGCTCCTGGGACTGCTGGGGCTGCTGGCCGGCCGGCCTGGGACCTTTTCGGGACGGACGGCGTCCCCGGCGGGAGCGTCCCTGTCCCTCGCGGGACTCGCGGGGCGGCGCATCGCCGGATTGCCCCTGCCCGGCGGCGCGGGGGCGCTCCCGG
Source organism: Solidesulfovibrio fructosivorans JJ] (assembly GCF_000179555.1). NCBI lineage: Bacteria > Pseudomonadati > Thermodesulfobacteriota > Desulfovibrionia > Desulfovibrionales > Desulfovibrionaceae > Solidesulfovibrio > Solidesulfovibrio fructosivorans. The sequence goes on along the minus strand of NZ_AECZ01000029.1, from coordinate 34,406 downwards.
TCGCGGTCGCGGCGTTCGCCGCGCGGGGGCTGGTTTTGCTGCCCTTCCGGGGCCCGGCGCGGCGGGGTGCGGCCGGCCTCGGGCCCGGCGGCGTCCTGGCGCTCCTGGGAACGGGATTCGGCGGAAGCCGGGTTGGCCAGGGCCGCGTTCCATTCCTCCACCGTCAGCTCGTGTTCCTCGCCGGTTTCGTCGAGGACGCTGATGGTTTCGCGGAAAAGGTTGGTGCGCAGCACCTTGACCAGTCCGAAGGACGTGGAAAACTTTTTTCCGACCCGGGGGCATTTCTTCTGGAACTGTTCGTAGTTTTCCTGCTCGAAGGACAGGCAGCACAGGAGCCGGCCGCAGATGCCGGAGATCTTTGTGGGGTTCAGGAACAGGTTTTGTTCCTTGGCCATCTTGATGGTGACCGGGGCGAACTTGCGCATGAACCGGCGGCAGCAGCACATCTGGCCGCAATTGCCGATGGCCCCGAGCATCTGCGTCTCGTGGCGCACGCCGATCTGACGCAGTTCGATGCGGGTGTGGTAGGCCTTGACCAGGTCCTTGACCAGCTCGCGAAAGTCGATGCGGCCCGGAGCGGTGAAGTAGAAAACGATCTTGCCCCGGTCGTGGAGCACCTCCACGTCGACGAGCTTCATCTCCAGGTTGCGGGACTCGATGCACTTGCGGCAGTAGGTGTGGGCCTCGCGGGCGAGCAAATCGTTCTCGCGCTGGATGTCCACGTCTTCGGTCGTGGGCAGGCGGAATATGGGTTTGATTTCGGGTTGTTCCTCGCCTTCGGGCGGGGTGTCGCGCACGAGGGCGACCTTGCCCATGCCGAGTCCCTGCTCGGTCTGGACGAGGACGCTGTCGCCGACGCCGACGACGAAGGGTCCGGAGTCGAAATAATACAACTGTCCGTGGTCACGGAACTTGATGCCGAGGATATGGCTCATGAACGCCCTATGGGGAACGCCGCGCCATGGCGGCGGTATTCTCGTCAAGACAATCCTTATAAGCCATAAACCGTTTGACGGCAAATGCCGCGACGGGCTTGGCGAATTTTTTTCACGGAATTGTGTTGACACCCCCGCCCCATCCGCGTAAACAGCTTCTCCGCCGCGCATGAACGGCGCACGGGCCATTAGCTCAATTGGTAGAGCAGCGGACTCTTAATCCGTTGGTTCAAAGTTCGAGTCTTTGATGGCCCACCAGCAAGTCCAGGGAGTTAGGTTAATAGCCTGACTCCCTTTTGCTTTTGGAGCGGCTTTTTATCCCTTCATGTTTTCTCGCATCCGAGGCGCTTTTTCAGCGAAGCCTCCCTGGCCCTCTCTTGGCCGGACCACTTCCTACGATTTGATTCTTCCCCCCTGGCGTCGTCGGCGAACATGACAAATCGTTATGCTGACAACAAAAATCCGGCTCGCTATACCCGCACCGTGAAAGAAGCCGCGTTTCCTTCTTCACCAGCGAGGGAGTTTCAAGCTATGAGGAAGAATATCGCCATCACGGTACTATCCATTGTTTTTATTATGAATATCGGTTCAGGCTACACCCGGAGGATCGATCGTCAGCTGTCCAAGGTCGAATCCTCCCTTGGCGAACGGTTCGACGACAGGGCGTTTGTCGAACAGGCCCTCGAGGCCGAACGAAAGCTGCGCTCGCGCCTGTCGGTATCGGCCAAGGCCTGACGCGCCGCGAAACCGGAGGGGCCGCACGCCAGGGTCCCTCCGGCCAAGTCCCTCCATCCGCCGCGCCCGGGCGGCCGAACTTGACGCCGCCAGCCCGGTTTTTTATCTGCCCTGCCAGAACAAAAAGGAATTTGGCGGGATATGGCGCAGAAAACCCGGGCTACCGTCGTCCTTAGCCAGGCCGGCGTCCCCTTTACCACCGTGCGTTATGCCTACGAGGCCGACTCCCATCACATCGGCCTGCACGCCGCCGCGGCCATCGGCGAAGACGCCTCGCGGGTGCTCAAGACCCTCATGGTGTCCGTCGACGGCAAACCGGCCTGCGCCGTGGTGCCGTCCGACGGGGAGCTCAGCATGAAACGGGTGGCGGCCGCCTTTGGCGGCAAGTCGGCCAAGATGCTGCCCCCGGCCGAGGCCGAACGGGTGACCGGCTACCATGTGGGCGGCATAAGCCCCTTCGGCATGCGCAAGAAAGTCCCCACCGCCATGGAAGAGGCCGTTTTTACCGAAGCCTCCGTGGTGACCAACGCGGGCCAGCGGGGGGAGATGGTGCGGCTTGCGCCCGAGGACGCCCTGCGGGTGCTCGGGGCCGTCCGCGCGCCGCTGCTCGCCTGAAACACGCACCGCGCCGGCCGGAAGACGGCTCGGAAGGCGTCGGGCATCGGACAGAGCATGGAAAGCGATCCGACCCTGATTTTCGATTCCATCCGGGAACAAGGGCTGCCCAGCCACTTTCGCAGCCTGGCCGGCCCCTGGGCCGTCCCCATCACGACCACACCGCCCTCGCGCCAGGGCTTGGCGGAACTGCGCGCCTCGGGCAGCGAACAACCCTCGTCGTCCGAGATGGCCACGACCATCAAGGGGCTGGCTCCCGAGGTCACGGTGGTGGACCTGCGCCAGGAATCCCACGCCCTGCTCGGCGAACATCCGGTCAGCTGGTACGGGCTCAGGAACTGGGCCAATGACGGCAAATCCCTGCAAGCGGTGGAATGCGACGAGGAGACCCGCATCGGCGATCTGCCCCCCTGCGGCGAGGCGGCGGTGTCGCGGGTCATTTCCAAGGACCCGGACGGCGCCTTGGCCGAGGTCCGGGTGGAGGAGGTCGCCTACGACCGGGCGCGAAGCGAGCAGGAAGCGCTTTGCGGACTTGGGCTGGGAACGTTTCGCATCGCCGTGCGCGACCACTCGCGGCCGTCCGACGCGGACGTGGACCGCTTCATCCGCTTCGTCCGGGAACTGCCCCCAGGCACCTGGCTCCATTTCCACTGCCACGCCGGCGACGGGCGCACCACGACCTTTCTGCTCCTCTACGACATGCTGCGAAACGCCGCCGTCCTCGGCCTGGAGGAGCTGGCCGCCCGCCAGCACATGATCGGCGGTATCGACCTGCTCCACACGCCGCATACCGGCTGGAAGGGCGCGCTCTACAACGAACGGGCCGCCTTCGTCGGCCGCTTCCACCACTACGCCGGCACCAGGGATTTCCGCCGGGTGCTGTGGACGCAATACCTGGCCTCGGCCTGACGGCGCGTCCCCAGGCCGGAACGCGCGTCTGCCCCGCATCCCGGGGCGGCCTAGCCGCCGATGCCGACCGTGGCCACGTACTCCCCGGCCAGGGCGGCCCGGGCCAGCACTTCCGCACGGGTGTGCGGCGCGACGCCGGTCATGGGATAGGGCCGGTCGAGTTGGCGCCACTTGGATTCCCCCAGGCGGTGGTAGGGCAGGATGTCGAAGCCCCGCAAATGCGGCAGGCCGGCGGCGAAGCGGGCCGTGGCCGTGACGTTGGCTTCGCTGTCGTTGGCCCCGGGGATAAGCGGCAGGCGCAGGCGCACCGCCGCCCCGGCCTGGCTCAGGCGTTCGATGTTCTCCAGAATGCGTTCGTTGGACACCCCGGTCAGCTCGCGGTGGCGCGCGCCGTCCATGTGCTTGATGTCGCACAAAAAGAGATCCACGTCGCCGAGCAGGCCGGCAAACGAGGTCCAGGGCGCGTGGCCGCAGGTCTCGATGGCGGTGTGCAGCCCCCGGGCCTTGGCCTCGCGCAGACAGGCGCGCAGGAAATCGAGCTGCAAGGTCGGCTCGCCGCCGGAAAAGGTCACCCCGCCGCCGGAGACGGTGTAGAACTTCGCGTCCCGGCACACCTCGTCCAGGACTTCCCCGGGCGTCAGGTAGCGGCCGACGATGGTCATGGAACCGGCGTAGCAGGTGGCCACGCACTCCCCGCACAGGTCGCAGGCCTCGCGGTCGATGACCACCGTTCCGTTTGCGGCGAAACGGATGGCCTGTCGCGGGCAAAGCGCCATGCACTTCACGCAGGAAATGCAGGTGTGGGCGATGCGCATGATCTCCGGGGCCGGATTCATGGATTCGGGGTTCTGGCACCACCGGCAGCGCAGTGGACAGCCCTTGAGGAAAACCAGGGTGCGGATGCCGCCGCCGTCGTGCACGGCGAAACGCTGGATGTCGAAAACAAGGCCCGTGGGACCGGGACGGTCGCGGTCGGCCAGGCTGAACGAATGCTGTCGCTGCTTCCAATTCATGCGCGAACCTTTGGAAAAGGAGGGGGAGGATGCGAGAGAGGAAACCCTTTCAAGGAAGGGTTCTCCCCTCTCGCGCTCTCCCCTTCCTAAAGTTTTTACCGTTATACGAGCTCCACCGCTCACATCCAGCTGTTATTATAAAAGTCTTTGGAAAGGGGGCCCGGGGGGAAAACCTTTCTTCAGAAAGGTTTCCCCCCGGCTCCTCTCTTCTCCCCTAAAAAGTCTGCTCGGTACGGGCGATGATGTCGTTTTGGAGCGACTTGTCGAGGGCCGTGAAGAAGGCGCTGTAGCCGGCCACGCGCACCACGAGCCCCTTGTAGGCGTCGGGATTGGCCTGGGCGTCGAGCAGGGTTTCGCGGCTGATCACGTTGTATTGGACGTGGAAGCCGCCGTTTTGGAAGTAGGTTTCGGTCACGGCCTTGAGGTTGTCGAGGCCGGTGTCGCCTTCCAGGGCCGAAGGGTGGAACTTCTGGTTCAGGAGCGTGCCGTTGGAGGCGATCTCGTGGTCCAGCTTGGCCACGGACAGCACCGAAGCCGTGGGGCCGCAGGTGTCGCAGCCGGAGATGGGCGACACGCCGTCGGCCAGCGGCGTCCAGGCCTTGCGGCCGTCGGGGGTGGCGGCCACCACCGACCCCAGGGGCACGTTGGCCGAGGCCGGGTAGAGCCCGGGCTGGAACTTGCCGCCGCGCGGGTTTTCGTAGCGGTTGACCTCTTCGCAGTAGACGAGCGCCGCGTCGTGGGCCAGGGCGTCGGCGTAGTCGTCGTCGTTGCCGTACTTGGGCGCGCGGTTGAGCAGCATCTGGCGCAGGTCCTCATGGCCTTCGAAGTTCGTGGCCAGCAGTTCGCGCAGTTCGGCCATGGTGAGCGCCTTGTCGTCGAAGACCAGCTTCTTGATGGCGGTCAGGCTGTCGCCGGCATTGGCCACGCCCACGCCCTGGGGACCGGTGAAGTTGTAGTGCGCGCCGCCTTCCTGGAGCGATTTGCCCGAGGCGATGCAGTCGTCGACCAGGGAGGAGAGGAACGGCAGGGGGCAGCGCATGGCGTGGGCCATGTCCACGGCGTTGTCCGCCGAGGCCATCAGCCGCACGAAGTAGGCGGTCTGGGCCTTGTAGGCGGCCATGACGTCGTCGAAGGTCCTAAACGTCTCCAAGCTGCCGGTCATGGGGCCGATCTGTTTGCCCGTGCGCTGGTCCACGCCGTCGTTTAAGGTCAGCTCCACCACCTTGCCCATGTTGAAGAAGGCGGCGTCGTGCCAGCCCTCGGTCTTGCCGCCGACCTGCGGTTCCACGCAACCGATGATGCCGTAGTCGCGGGCGTCCTCGCGGGCCAGTCCCCGGGCGAGCAGGGCCGGGATGATGACCCGGTCGTTGTAGTAGGCCGGGTAGCCCATGCCCATGCGGGAGATCTCCGCCGCCTTGCGGTAGAGCGCCGCCGGGGTGCCCTCGTGGATGCGGATGGACAGCGACGGGGCGTAGAGCCTGGTGTTGGCCGCGGCCTGCAGGCACATGAAGGACAGGTCGTTGGTGGCGTCGGTGCCGTCGCGCTTTTGCCCGCCCACGATCAGGTTCATGAACATGGGGTAGCCGGCGAAGGCCATGGTCGAGGTCTCGTCGCGCACCTTGTTGAGCTCGGAAAACTTGATCCACAGCTGGTCCAGGAGTTCCTGGGCCTTTTCCGGCAGCAGGCGCTGCTTTTCGCGGGCGTAGTAGGGATACATGTACTGGTCGAAGCGCATGGGCGAGATGGAATGGCCGTTGGATTCGATCTGGATGACCAGATGGACGAACCAGAAGGCTTGCAGGGCCTCGTGGAAGGTCTCGGCGGGGTTGGCCGGCACCTTGCGGCAGATCCGGGCGATTTCCTTGAGCTCGTCGGCCCGCAACGGATCGTCGCAGGTGGCGGCGAGTTTTTCGGCCAGCTCGGCGAAGCGGCCGGCAAAGGCGATGACGGCCTTGTTGGCGATGATCACCGCTTCAAGGAAGTGGTATTTTTTCAGCTGTCCGGCGTCGGCGTAATCCAGGGCGGCCATGGCCTTCTTGGCGGCGGCGATGACGCTATTGAGGCCCTGGCCGATGGCCTTGGCGTAGTCCACGGAGATGTGCCCGACACCGTTATAGAAGTAGTTGCCCACGGTGTAGACCACGTCGTTGTGGGCTTCCAGGGCTTCGGGCGGCATCATGGCGGCGGCGAATTCGTTGGTGGTCTTGCCGTCCCAATAGGCGAAGGCCTGGCGCAGCTGGGCCTTGGTGTCCTCGGAGATGCGGAACACGTCGGCGGTGCGCTTTTCCAGCCGGTCGAGTTCGGATGCGACCCATTTGCAGGAGAATTCCGGGAAGATGGGGGCGCTTCTGGGCTTGCCGGCCTGGTTGCCGACGAGAAGCTCCCCGTCCTGGATGAAGATGGACATGTTGGCCAGGATCTTTTCCAGAGCCTTGGCCCGGCGCAGGACCATGGGCAGGGCTTCGGTTTCCTTGTAGGACTCGGTGATGAGCACGGCGCGTTCGGGGCAGATGGCCGGTTCGGTGGCGACGAAGCGTTCCAGGGCTTTTTCGATGCGTTCCGTCGGGCCATGGGCTTCGGGCATGGTCAACGTGGGGTGCGCGGGGGCCTTGCGGGCTGTGGTGACCTGTTGCTGGGACATGGGTTCCTCCGGGAATGGTGTGTATGAAGCGGCCGGCTGGCCGCTGGGTTGCTTGAGCCGCTAAAACGCTTTTTGCCCGGCGGTGGCGCAGGCCGTATCCTCGGCCACGGAACCGCCGCTGACGCCGATGCCGCCGACGACCTTGTCGTTTTCCACAAGGGGCAGGCCGCCGCCGAAGGTGACGATGCGCCCGCCCGAGGCCCGGCCGAGTCCGAAGAGTTCCGCCCCGGGCTGGGCGAGTCGGCCGATGGTGGCGGTGTCGGTCTTGACGGCCACGGCCGAGTAGGCCTTGTCTCGGGCCAGTTCGATGCTGACGAGTAGGGCGTCGTCCTGGCGGTCCAGGGCCACGAGGTTGCCGCCGGCGTCGACCACGGCCACGACCATGGGCACGCCGAGGGACAGGGCTTTTTCCTTGGCCGCCTCGATCAGGCGGCGGGCGGTTTCGAGGGTGACGGGCATGGGGTGTCTCTCCTTATGGTGTTCGGGGGGAAGTTCAAATGGCGTTCCATCCGCCAAAAGTCGTGTATCGACAACGGTTAGGCGCTGTATCCGGCCGGTCATGAAGCGTTTGCGGTTGCGCGAGGCAACGTGGGTTGACAAGATAGGCCGGGGAAACGCGGACCAGCGAGCGAAAGACTGGCAAAAGAGGCGGTTACGGCTGTCAACACAGGTTGTCGCCAAATGCGCCAGGTTGTCAGCGCCGGTTGCGCGACCGGGCGGCATGGCCCGGACAGGCGGGAAAAGACGGGCTCTGGCGCTTGAATCGGGCCGGAAAACGGCCGGCCGGAGCGCCTGGGGGACGGGTGACGCTGGCCCGTTTCATGCTTAGAGAAAAAGCGTCGGCAGGTGGCCCGAAAAGGGCGGCGTCAACGATCCAGCGGAGGAAGACGGCTCATGGAATCGGGGGAACAGACGGCGCGGCCCCAGCGACCGGGGCAAGTGATCCTGCTGCGGGAACTTGAAAGCCTGCGCGACCGTATCCGCGAATTGGAGGCGGACAGCGGGCTCTATCCCCTGGGCGATCCGCCGCGTCCGGGTTTTCGCTGGCCCGGCACGGACGGCAGGGGCGACACGCTCACCTTTCGGGACATCTTCAACGTGGAGGCGATCCAGGAAATCCAGGACGCCTTTGCCGCGGCCACCAACGTCGCCTCCATCATCACCGATACCGAAGGCCGGCCTCTCACCCGGCCGAGCCGCTTTTGCCGCCTGTGCCGCGAGGTGGTGCGCCGTACGCCCAAGGGGCTTTCCAACTGCATCCGTTCCGACGCCTCCTTCGGCTCCACCGATCCCCTGGAGCCGATCATGCGGCCGTGCCTGAGCAGCGGGCTGTGGGACGGCGGCACGAGCATCTACGCCGGCGACCGCCACGTGGCCAACTGGGTGGTGGGGCAGGTGCGCATCGAAACCGGCGACGAGGGCCGGGCCAGGGCCTACGCGGCCGAGATCGGGGCCGACGAGGCGCATTACATGGACGCTCTGGCCGAAGTGCCGGTCATGACCCGCGAGCAGTTTCTGACCGTGTGCCGGGCGCTTTGCCTGATCGCCCACCAGATTTCCAGCCTGGCCGAGAAGAACTATCTCCAGGCCCAGGCCATCGAACTGCGCCGCCGGGCCGAACAGGCCCTGCGCGAAAGCGAGGAGCGCTTTCGCCAGCTTTCGGAAGCCACCTTCGAAGGCATTTTCATCCATCAGGGCGGAACCATCGTCGACGCCAACAAGGCCGGCTGCGCCATGTTCGGGCAGGTTCCGGCCACGCTTATCGGCCGGGAGGTGGAAACGCTCCTTGCCCCCACCGACCGCGAGGAGGACGTCCCCTGCGACGACGCGGCCGGCGCGGACGCCTGCCTGGCCCGGTTCGTCGGTCCGGACGGCCGGGAGCGCACCTGCGAGGTGCGCGAGCGCGACATCGCCTACCAGGGCGGGGCGGCCCGGGTGCTGGCCGTGCGCGACATCACCGAGCGGGTGCTGGCCGACAGGGCGGCCAAGGAAAAACAGCAGCAGCTCATTCAGGCCGACAAGATGGTCTCCCTTGGCGTGCTGGTCGCCGGCATGGCCCACGAGATCAACAACCCCAACAGCTTCATGACCCTGAACCTCCCCATGCTGCAGGAAATCTGGGAGGACATCACCCCCATCCTCGAAGCCTATTACCGGGAAAACGGGGACTTCGTGGCCGGGGGGCTGGAATATTCCGAACTGCGGGACATGCTCCCGGACCTGCTCGCCCGGATGTACGAAGGGGCCACCCGCATCCGGGGCATCGTCGGGAGCCTCAAGAATTTTTCGCGCCGCGCCCCGGACGATTTCAAATGGGACATCGACATAAGCGACGTGGTGCGCAATTCCCTGCAACTGGTCGACAACCTCGTGGCCAAGAGCACCAACCGCTTCACTGTGTCCCTGGCCGAGGGCCTGCCGGCCGTGACGGCCAATCCCCAAAAGCTGTCCCAGGTGGTCATAAACCTGCTGGTCAACGCCTGCGAGGCCCTGACCCGCCGGGATCAGGCCATCCGCGTGGAGACCCTGGCCGATCCCGAGGACGCCTCGGTGGTGGTGCGGGTGACGGATGCCGGCTCGGGCATCGCGCCGGAGATCCTCTCCAAGATCATGGATCCGTTTTTCACCACCAAGCGCGAAACCGGCGGCACGGGACTCGGGCTTTCGGTCTCCTCCAACATCGTCGAGGAGCACGGCGGCCGGCTGGTCTTTGCTTCCGGGCCGGGGGCGGGTACACGGGTGGAGATGCGCCTGCCGGTGTGCGGACGCGGCCGGGAAGGGGGTGTGTGATGCCGCGCGGCGGGCCTCGGCGGGAGGCGGACAGGGAAGTGGCGACGGGGGAGGCGCAAGCGGAGCGGGTCGGGGCCAAGCGGACCTCGCCCCGCTATCCGGTGCTCCTGGTCGACGACGAGGAATCGTGGCTGCGCAGCTTCCAAAGCGCGCTTCGCGCCTCGGGCATCAACAACGTCGTGGCGCTCTCCGACAGCCGGCAGGTGCTGGAGATGCTCGGGAAGCGCCAGTTTTGCGCCGTGGCTGTGGATCTCATGATGCCCCATGTCGCCGGCGAGGAGCTGATCCCCCGCATCCTGGCCGAGCACCCGGAACTGCCGGTGCTGGTCATCTCGGGGCTCAGCGAGATCAAGGCCGCGGTCAACTGCATCCGGCTCGGCGCCTTCGACTTCATCGTCAAGACCGAATCGCGCAATACGCTGATCGCCGGCATCAAGCACGCCATCGAAATCTTCGAGCTGCGCCGGGAAAACAGCACCCTGCGCCAGCGCCTTTTCCAGGAGGAGCTCGATAGCCCGGAGCTTTTCGCGGACATCCTCACCGTGGACAAGACCATGCGCACGGTCTTTCATTACGTGGAAGCCATCGCCGAGACGGCCTGGCCGGTGCTGGTGACCGGGGAAAGCGGCTCGGGCAAGGAGCTCATCGCCCGGGCCATCCACCGGGTCAGCCGCCGGCAGGGCAAATTCGTGGCCGTCAACATGGCCGGGCTCGACGACAACATGGTGGCGGACACGCTTTTTGGCCACACCCGGGGGGCCTTTACCGGAGCGGCCCAGGCCAGGGCCGGGCTGGTGGAGACGGCCCGGGACGGCACGCTCTTTCTGGACGAGATCGGCGACCTGAGCCCGCAGTCCCAGAAAAAGCTGTTGCGCCTGCTCCAAGAGGAAGAATACGCGCCCCTGGGTTCGGACGTCTCGCGCAAGTCCACGGCCCGCATCGTCGCCGCCACCCATCAGGACCTGACCGCGCTCCAGGAGGCGGGCACGTTTCGGCGCGACCTCTACTTCCGCCTGCGCGGCCATATGGTGGCCCTGCCGCCGCTGCGGGAACGCCCGGGCGATCTGCCGCTTCTCATCGAACATTTCGTCGACGAGGCGGCGGGCGAGGGCGGGCGAAGCCTCCGGGCCGACGTGGCCGGCATCGCCGCCCTGCTCGGCGGCTACGCCTTTCCGGGCAATGTCCGGGAACTGCGGCACCTCGTTCTCGACGCCGCCCGTCTGGCCGAGGGCGCAACCCTTGGGCCGGAGGCATTTCGGGCGGTGCTGCGCTTCGATCCAACGGTGCGCCTGGACGCGGCGACCCCGGCGGACGGGGCTGTCCCGGCGGATCTGCTGGGCTTCGGGCCGCGCCTGCCGAATCTCAAGCAGGCCCGGGAACTGCTCATCGAGGAAGCCCTGCGCCGCGCCGGCGGCAACCAGTCCGTCGCCGCCAGGCTCATCGGCGTCACCCGGCAAGCCGTCAGCAAGTACAGGCAATCGCGCCAGGATGGCGACGCGTCACAGGATTCGTAAACGTGCCGTCCGAAAGATTTCCCGTGCGGGTTCCGCCGGGTCAGGCGATAAAGGGCAGGGTCTGGAGGAAGCGGTCGATTCTTACCTGCTGGCTGCGGCTGAGGCGCAGTTCCACTTGCGCGACGCTCGACGCGCGAAAGGGCAGGGCCGTCAGTTTCGGCAGCCCGAGCCGCGCGGCAAGCGCGTCTATGGTCGCCTGGGGATTTTCCTTGAGCCTGTTGTAGTCGACGAAAAGGCCGCCGCGTTCCCGCGCCGCTTCGTAAACCGCGAACCAGCGCCCGAGCACCATGGAAAACGGCCAGCGCTCCTCGCGCCACCAGGGGAATTTCAAGCAACCCGAGGCCCAGACCTCCAGGGGGTGGCGCACGGGAAGGATGCAGCGCAGCTCCCGGAACAGGCCTGATTCCTGACAATAAAACGCCAGATCGTCCATGTAGGATGGCTCGGGAAAGGGCCGGTTGGCCACGTAGAAGCGGGTGTCCGGGGCAAGGCTGGCCGCGACGATCCGGTCGAGCAGGTCCGCGCCCAGCATGCGGAAATTCTTGCACAGTCCCACCTGGGCGAAGACGGCGGGCGTGACCCGGGCGGCCGCCGTGCGGGGCACGGCGTATTTTTGGAGCGTGGTGAAGAATACGTCGAAATGGGCGTCCAGGGCGGCATTGGAGGGGTCGCGCTCCACGTCGCGCAGCACCGAGGCAAAAAGGTCCAGGTACTGTTCGTCGTCGATGCCGCCGCAGCCCTCGGCCTCGCGCAATGTGCGCTGCAAATAGGTGGTGCCCGATCGCGGCGCGCCGGCGATGTACACGAGGCACAGCTTCCGCCGAGATGGACTTGTCCGGCATCCGGGCGCGTGGACCGCGCGCCGGGCGGTGCGCCGCGTCTTGACGGCCTTGCCGTGGACCGCGTCGCCCGAGGCGTCGCGAGAGAGCGCCGTTATCGACAACCCGGCATCTTCGATCCAGGCCCGCAGACAAGCCATGGACGGGACATGGGCCAGGCCCTCGCCCGCGTAGCCCAGCCGCTCGGCCGGGAGGGACAGCGCCCAGCCGCCGTCCGTCGCCTGATTGTCCGCGCCTTCCGTTTCCTTTGCCCGCGCGTCCCCGTCCCGCAGGAACTCCGCCGCCAGACTCTCGAAATAGAGCGTTCCCCCGACGCGCAGCCTGTCCGTCGCCACGCCCAGAAGCTCCAGGGGATGGCGGGGCAGGCCCTGCATCTCGTACAGGCAGACCGCGTCGTATTTTCCCATGCTGTCGGCTGCCAGCAGTTCCGGGAAGCCGACCATGCTCGTTACCTTGGAGTCGCGCATGGTCACGGCGAAATTGAAGGCGTGGCTGCGGGTCTCGGGGAAATCGAAGGCCACGACCTCGGCCGCGCCGCGTCGCTCCAGGTCGAAGGCGTAGGCCCCGTCGCGCGCGCCGAGGACCAGCATGCGCCGGCCCGCCACGTCGCCAAGGAACGCGTCGTCCAAAAGCGCTTGGCGCAGGGGCGCCGCGCCTAATGTGCGAACGCCCGGCAACAGTTCGAAGGCGTGGTGCCAGCCGGTCGTTTCCAGGCCGACGGCCTGGCCTGCCAGCGGATGACCGGCCGCCAGCAGTTGCAGGGAGATCACATGGGCGGTGCTCAGGATTTTTCCCGAGGGGACGGAGAGCCCCAGGGCCTGCGTTCGGATGGGCCCGGCCGCGTGGCTGGCGATGACCAGATAATCGAAGCGCAGTCGGGGCAGCTCCGTCGGCGCATGGACGGGCAGGCCTTCGAAACGTCCGCCCTGGCGTTGCGGGTCGTTGTCCACGCAGCCGACGACGCTGAAGCCTCCGCCCACGGCGGAGGCGAGGAAGTCCCGGGCGTTGCCTCCGGTCCCCCAGAGCACGATTGCAAGCATGTCGGCGTGAGCCCTCCCATGTCCGTGCGTTTGCGTAGAATGCTTGTTGTCTAGCCAGCGTCAGCCCTGGCTGTAAAGTTCACGGGGCGTTTTTTGTTGACATGGAAACATTGCGCCCTAAAATGTTTCTGAAGAAACAAAAGAGGGGAGCCATGAGCCAGGCGACGCAAATCATCGACGCCCTTGTCCGGTTCGCCGAACGGTCGGACGTCTTCCGGCACGGACGCGAGGATTTTTACGGCGACATGCACTTGACCGAGATCCATTGCATCCACTGGATCGGCAGTCTCGACCACGCCAACGTGACCGGGATTTCCCGGGAGATGGGCATGACCCGGGGGGCGATCAGCAAGATCGCGAAGAAGCTGGTCGGCAAGGGGCTCATTGAAAGTTACCGCGAGCCGACCAACAACAAGGAAATCTATTTCCGTCTGACCGGGGCCGGCCGCCGGATGTTCGACGTCCACGGGAAATGTCACGCCGTGGCCAGGCGGGAACGGCTGGCCCTGCTGACGGCCTACGACGCCGGGGAGCAGGACGCCATCCTGCGCTTTTTGCGCGACATCAACTGCCACATCGACCGCAAGATGGCCGAGGCCCAGGCCGCGCCCGTGGCGGACACATGCGACGCCGCGGCCCGCGCGCGAAAGGTGGATAACGATGCTCTATGAACAGGCGCTCGCCGTGGCCCGGGACAGGGGCGAGACCGTCGTGCCCACGGTGTGCGGCATGTGCGGTCCCGGCGGACCGGGCGGCGGGTGCGGCATATATGCCTTTGTCAGGGACGGACGCTTTGTCCGCGTGGCCGGCATGGACGAATCCCCCAACAACCGGGGCGCGCTTTGCGCCAAGGCCCATGCCGCGCCCCAGTGGGTCTATTCCCCAGACCGGCTGACCCGGCCCCTGCGCCGCATCGGCGAAAAAGGGGAGGGGCGGTTCGAGGAAATAAGCTGGGATGCGGCCATCGACCACATCGCCACGGTCCTTTTGCGACAAAAAAGGGAGTACGGCCCCGAATCCCTGGCCGTGCTCTCCCCGGCCCGGCGTTCCTACAGCGAATACCTGCAACGCTTCGTCATCGCCCACGGCAGCCCCAACTACGGCCACAGCGGCATCTGCGCCATGCAGCGCGCCTTCGGCTTCATGCATACCGTGGCCGACTGGCCGCTGCCGGACTACGGCCAAAGCGACCTGATCCTCTACTGGGGCCGCCAGCCCATCTACTCCGGCCCGGTGGGGCCGGCGGCCCGGGCCTTTCTGGCCGCCAAGGCGCGTGGGGCGCGCATTGTCGCCATCAAGCCCTCGGTCGAGCCGGACGCGGGCATGGCCGACGTCTGGCTGCCGGTGCGGCCGGGCACGGACGCGGCCCTGGCCCTGGCCATGCTTCACGTGGTGATCGGCGAGGACCTAATCGACCACGATTTCGTCCGGGACTGGTGCTACGGCTACGAGCGGCTGGCCGAGCACGTCCGGCAATACTCCCCGGCCTGGGCCGAAGGCATCACCGGTGTTCCGGCAGGGCGGATCGAAGCGGTGGCGCGCGAATACGCCGCCACGCCCCGGGCCGCCATCGACCTCGGCAACGGCGTGGAGCACACTCCCTCGTCCTGCGACGCCATTCGCGCCGTGGGTATGCTCATGGCCGTGACCGGCCACCTGGACCGGCCCGGGACCAATATGCTGCAACTTCCGCCCAAGCGCCGGCCCAAGGACATTTCGCTGCGGGAGCGCTACACCAGGGAAATCGTGGGCAAGCTGGTGGGACCGGAATTTCCCGTCGCCTTTCAGCCTTTTATGGAAGGCGCGTCCTCGGCCTATTACCGCATCTGGGAAAGCGTGCTGACCGGCGATCCTTACCCCGTCCGGGGCATCATCGCCCCCGGCACCCAGCCCCTGGCCAGCATGCGCGGCACCCGAAATGTCCTGGCGGCGCTGAAAAAAATCGACTTCTTCGTGGTGGCGGACGTGGCCCGCACCGCCGAGACGCCCTGGGCCGACGTGGTCGTGCCCGTGGCCACGGGCTACGAGACCGACTCTCCGTTCCAGTACGGCCCCGGCTGGCTCATGGCCACCAACCGGGTGATTCCGCCCCTTGGCCCCTACAGGTCCATGATCGGGTTTTTTCTCGATCTCGCCACGGCCATGGGCTACGGCGACGACTTCTGGCAGGGCGACATCGCCGCCTGCATGGACGACCAGCTCGCCCCGCTGGGGCTGGACATGGCCGCGCTGCGCGCCCGTCCGACCGGCCTGACGCTTGCGCCCCCGCCGCCCGAATACGAGAAGTACGGCACGGTCTTCGCCCGGCCGAGTTCCCGGCTGGACCACGCCCCGTATCTGCCCCAGGGCAAGGTGGCGCTCTACAACACCGATTTCGAGCGGGCCGGCTACGCGCCCATGCCCGAGTGGCGCGAGCCCCCGGAAAGTCCGACCGCCACGCCCGAACTGACGGCGACCTATCCGCTGATTCTTTCCGACTACCACACGTCGAAAAACTTCAGCGCTTCCTGGCAGCGCAACGTGCCGCTTTTGCGGGAAATCACGCCCGATCCGGTGCTGCACATCCACCCCGACGCGGCCGCCGCCCGGGGCATCGCCGACGGGGACTGGGTCACGGTGACCTCGCCCCACGGCTGGCTTAAGGTCAAGGCCGAGCGTTACCCCGGCATCCGTCCCGATACCGTCATGCTGCTGCACGGCTGGTGGCAGGGCTGCAAGGAGCTCGGCTTGCCCGATTTCCCCCTGACCGACGGCGGGGCCAACGTGAACCTGCTCTACAGCGTGGACCGGCAAAAGGCCTACGACCCCATGATTACGGCCATGGCCAGCCAGACGCTGGTGGAGGTCAAACGTATCGAGGAAGGGCGATGCACGCGTCAGTGAAAGAGTATCTGATCCGGTTCGATCCCGGAAAGTGCCTCCAGTGCCACGGCTGCGAGACCGCCTGCAAAAGCTGGCGCGACCTGCCCTACGGCATACGGTTCCGGCGGGTCGTCAACCTTTGGGACGGCGGCTATCCGGCCGTGACGAGCAAAAGCCTGTCCCTGGCCTGCCTGCACTGCGTCGCGCCGGCCTGTCTTGACGCCTGCGCCGCCGGGGCCATCAGCAAAAGCGAAGAGGATGGCCGGGTGGTCGTGGACGCCGCGCGCTGCATCGGCTGCAAGGCCTGCGCCCGGGCCTGCCCCTACGGCGTGCCCCAGTTCGGCCCGGACAAGGTCATGGTCAAGTGCGACCTCTGTCTGGACCAGCAGCTTGGCGGCCTTGAGCCGCCCTGCGTGGCCACCTGCCCGGACCGGGCCCTTGTCTGGGAGGAAACCACCCCGGCCGGGAAAAAGGCCGAGGAAGCGGCCGTGGGCGGGCTTTTGGCCAAGGCCGGGCTGCTCGGCGGCGGCCAGGGGAAGCGCCGCCGCGCCGGCAAGGCCGCCCCGAAGCGTGGTTCCGGCCAGGCGTCGTGCGGGCGGGGCTCTTGACGCCGCGCCGGGAGGCCTCATTGTTATTGGTTATGGAGAGCGGTTTTCGGGGCCAGGCCTGTCCGACCCGCTTCGGGAACCGCCGACGCCTGGACAAAGGAGCGAACCATGGCCAATGGCTGGGCCGGCGACGGGGCCGTGCAGGACCAGATAGCCCATTCCGTCGAGGATGAGGTGGCCCGGGTGCGAAGCCGCATGCCCCGTGGCGAAAGCCTCTCGGAGTGCGAGGAATGCGGCGAGCCCATCCCCGAGGCGAGGCGCAAGGCGCTGCCCGGCGTGCGGCTCTGCGTCGCCTGCCAGCAGGAGCGCGACCGGGATCAGGTCGCCTTTTCCCCATACAACCGCCGCGGCAGCAAGGACAGCCAATTGCGGTAGGGAGAGAGGAGGGAGGCGAAGAGGGTGCGAGAGGGGAAACCCTTTCAGGAAAGGGTTTCCCCTCTCGCGCTCTCCCCTTCCTAAAGTTTTTAACGGGGTAAGATGCGCATGGTCGCGGTGCGCAAAAAAAGGCCTTCCCGCCGCCATGGCGATGGGAAGGCCCTTTGCATTTCCGTTATGAGGTGGAAAGTTATTTCGTAAAGTCGATCAGCGTGTCGCAGTAGCCTTCCACGGCCGTGCGAATGGCCTCCTGGTCGGCCTCGGTGGGCGCGCCCTGCCATTCATAATGGCCGAGGATGTCCCAGCCGGATTTCTCCGTCTTGGCCTCGAAGTCCTTCTGCGCGCCGCCGACCCAGCCGAACGAGCCGAAGCGGTACACCTTCTTGTTGGTGACCTTCTTGACCAGGAGTTCCTCGATCATCTGGGCCATGGGCGGGAACATCTTGTACTCGTAGGTCGGCATGCAGAAGATCAGGCCGGCCGACTTCCAGGCGCTGGCCAGCACGTATCCGGCGTCGTCGCCCGGAGCCTGGTACACATGCACCGGGATGTCCCGCTTGCGCAGCACCTCGATGATGGTGTTGAGCACCTGTTTGGTGTTGCCGTACATGCTGCTCCAGATGATGGTGACGTCCCGTTCCGCCGGACCCTTGCTGTACTCGGCGTACCGCTTGTAGTCGTTGATGATGACGGAGGGGTTGTCCCGCCAGATGATGCCGTGCGAGGGGCAGATGATCTTGATGTCCAGATCCTTCAGCTTTTCCAGGCCGCGCAGCACGAAGGAAGAGAACGTGGCCACGATGTTGGCGTAATAGCGCAGGGCCTCGCTCTCGTAGAACTCGTGCTTTTCCTGCGAGATCTGGTCGTCGAAGATCTTGTCTTCCTCGATGTTCCCGTAGCAACCGAAGGCGTCGCATGAGAAAAGAATTTTCCTCTTGCGCTCGTAGGTCATCATGGTTTCCGGCCAGTGGATGTTCGGGGTCTCGAAGAACTGCAGTTCGTAATCCCCCACCGTCAGTTCCATGCCGTCGGTGATGGCGATGGCCCTTTCCGCCGGCACATCGGAGAAGGCCTGCAACAGCGGAATGGCCTTCTTGGTGCAGTAGATGACCGCTTTCGTGTTTTTCTTGCAGAATTCGCGCAGCCAGCCGGAATGGTCCGGCTCCATGTGGTTGATGACCAGGATGTCGATATCCTCGACTTCCAGTTTTGCCCCTTCAATCTGACGGGTAAATTCCTTGGGGAAATCGAAAATATTTTGCGTCAGGTCGATGAGGACGTTCTTTTCGCCTTTGATGAGGTAGCCGTTGATGGAAATTCCGTGGGGAATTGGCCAAATGCCCTCAAACAGATAATTCTTGTCCTCGACGTTTACAGAAACGCGGTAAACATCATCCACAATTTTCTTGATATGCATGATCCCAATGATTCCTTTTTAAGGTTCGAACAAAGCATTCCCTGTAACGGTTGTAAGGAATGCTCCAGGTTAAAAGCGTCTTCCGCTGCCCTGGTATGGGAGAGGTGTTCCCGTTGACCTGGGTGTTTCGTCGATACTGCGGGGGGATCGCATATCCACCCTGGCAATATGACTGTAAACGTCTAAGCAGAATCGGACTTGTTGTCTAGTATTTTGGGCGTCGCTTTTTGGCCCCGGCATGGCCAAGGGGTGTCGCACGCGCCCCGGGGGCTTTGGCGATGGGTGGCCCTGGGCCCAGGAAAGGGCAGGCCAAAAGAAGCGGAGATCGGCGCCCGCCCTCGGGGCGACGCCTCGACGGCGGGGAAGGAAACGCCCGGAAAGGGGGGACGCGCCGGTTCAGTTTTTCTCGGACGCGTCGTCGAAACCCTGGAAGACCGAAAGGACGTTATCCAGCAGCATCTGCATCTTGCTCCCTACCTTTTTCGTGGAGGCGGTGCTGTTGTTGTCCACGTTAACAAGGGAATCCGCCAGCGCCATATGGTTTTCCTTGCGCTTGCCGCCGGTGGTGCTGGACGAGTGCACGTTCGTTTCGGTGTGGGTCAGGCCGCGCGTGTCATCGACCGAGGCCTCGTCCATGTCGACCGAAGCATTGTCCACCGCGAGGCCATCCTTGTACGTCTCCACGGAATGACTGGTGTTGCGTAGATACACCGCATCCTGGTCCTCGGTCAGGCCCGTGACGGTCATGAACCCGGTGAAGTCCGGCAGGGGATTTTCCCGGACAACCTCCGAGTCGCGCTGCTGCAGCACCTTCTTGCCGTCCTGATAAAGCGTGTTTTCCCAGGAACTGCTGTGCGGGACGTCGCTTGCGGTGCCTCTGCTCGTGTTTTTGGCGGAGTTGAAGTTTCCATCGGCAATGTAGCCGAGCGTCGCGTCCACAAGCGAGGCGGGATTCTCGACCTGCTTCTCCTTGCCGTCGGCCAGCAAGGTTTGGGCCCCGAGCGGCGTCGTGGCGCTGTATTGCTGCTCGGTCAGGGAAAGCGCTTCGAGGATGTCCGGCCGTTTGGGTAACCTGTGCCCGGACGTGGCTTGCTGCGTGGCTTCGGCATGACTTTGCTGGACAAGTTCGCCCTTGTTGTATTGGTTGAAATCGAGCTGTTGCGACTGGGAAACCCCTTTCACATAGGTATCCTTGAAGGATCCCTGGCTCACAATATTTCCGTCATTGTCGTATACGGATTGGCTTACTGAAAAATCCGTAATGTTTTTAATCTCTTTTGTCGTGTTGATAGCCTCGCCGGTGTCGAAAGTCATTCGGTTTGTTTCGTTTCTCGCCCGTAATGTCTGGGATATCGATGTTGTTCGAGAAATTTTTTGGTTATCATTATATTCTATAATGTCGGCTGAATAATTTTTTGAGATTAAATCGCTCGTCAAGTTTCCAGTGACGCCTTTCATTATATTTACAGCGAGGTCTTCCAGCGTGTCGGCATTGCCGATGGATTCATCGTGCAGTTTTACATTTGAGTAATAGGAAGCGTCCACCTCCATGGAATCATGGAGTTCCCTGGTGATATTTCCATTTTTGAACCATTGAATGTCACGCTGCAGGGTGGATCTGGTATGGGTCGAATTGCCGCCCTCCGGGGCGTAGAGTTCGGTATGGACACGGCTGCTCAGCTTGCCGCGTTTGTCAAATTCTTCAATATCCCTGGTGACGGTCCCGGCGACGATGGATCCCGTTTCCTTCCGCACGAGCTTTGACCCGTCATATTCCAGGATCTCCATCTTCGAGCCCTTGATGGTGGTCTTTTGCTTGTGGCCGTTGCCCAGGGTGACGGTTCCCTCTTCGAGGTCGTATTGCGTCTTCCAAGGACTTTCGACGGAGGCTGCATCCGATGTGTCCGCCGTATCGCTTTGTTCGACGTTTTCACGGCTTTTGGCCAGGGCTTCCTGCGAGAACGTGACCGTGTCGCCCGATGCTGCGGAAGACGTCGACGGGTCGCGGTTGCCCATCGTAAAAGAAGAGGAAGGTACAGCCGTCCTGAACAGCGTCGAAAGTGTGGGCTGGATCACGTCAATCTCCTTCGTGATGCGTGCCGTTATGTCTGTTATGTCCGTTATGATAGAAATGATCGGCTGAAAGAGAAAAAAACTTTAGCGGCCTGTAACGAAGTATCCGCCAAGGCGTCGTCCGGGCAGGCCAGGGGCGCTGCCCTGGACTCGGCAGGAGAGGCTCTGCCTCTCCTGCACCTCACCGCCGGGGGGCTTGATGCCCCCCGGACCCCCCTTTACCGGGTTGGGATGGGGGAAGGCGGTCTGGGGGCTGGGGAGAGTGGGGTGGGGGCGAGGTTGGTGTCGTCGGGCGGCGGGACGACGGAGGTTCGTTGCCGCAATCGGCCCGGCGACACGAGGCGCTTCACGCCTCGACGCCGGACACGATTGCGGCAACAACCACGCCAGCGGCGAAGCGCCGCATTTCAAGAACAAACGGTTTTTCCGAATGTCGCCCCCCTGGGGCGACCGGCGTGGTGGCGGCGGAATTTGCTTGGGACGAGCCTGCCGCGCAAGCGGCGGCATCGTCCCGACAAATTCCGCCGCCATCTTTTCCCCCCGCAATTCCGCCAGCCAGCCAAGCCTTCCGCCCGGCCAACGCGCACCGGAAGGGGGGACCGGGGGGCCCGTGGCCTCCCGGCGGGGGTGCGGGGGCGGAGCCCCCGCCCTCTTCGTCCGCCTTCGCTAGAACAGGTAGCCGTAGGTGGTGGCCAGCTTGTCGGTCTTGCCGAGGATTTCCTCGGCGGTCTGGTCCATGCCCGGGGCGTCGACGATGCCGGCTTCGGAGGTGAGGAAGTATTTCAGCGAGCCTTCCTTGGAGGAGAACAGCCAGGAGATGGAGTAGATGGAGGCCACGTTGGGGCGGCCGGGGAATTCTTCCTTGGTTTTGATGGCGATGACGATTTTCTTTTCGTCCTTGCCGGACGGCTGCATGAGCGAGGAGCGGCCGAGCATTTCCTTGAGGCGGTAGGCCAGGCGTGCGCCGAGGGGGTCGCTGTCGTCGTGTTCGATGGCCACGGGGATTTTCTTGGCGCCCTGGTCGTCTTTTTTGGCGGGGCTGTTGGCCGGGGCGGTTGCGGCCTGGGGCGCGGGGGCCTTGGCCTGGGCCAGGGCCGGGCCGGCGGCAAGGGTGGAAAGCGCCAGGGCGATCAGGACGGCGCGCAGGATCGGGTACATGGGCAGGCTCCTTGCTGCGGGGATGGGAGTGTCTTATCCGGGCATAATCCAGGCCTTGCGCCGTTGGCAAGCCGACCTGGGCAAAGCGGCGAGCGGCGTCATGGGGGCGTTTGCGGTTCCCTTCAGGCCCGTTCTCGACTATAGGGGCGGGACGTGAATCGACGACACCGGCGTTTGCCGCGCGACGGGGGATTGCCGTCTCGCGCGGCGGCGTCTTGCACAAGGAGCCCTTGATGCGACTGCATGCCCTTTTTTGCGCCCTGGCCGCACTGTTTGCCTTGTCCGTCTCCCCGGCGCAGGCCGCCGATCCCGTACGCCTCGGGGCGGTGCTGTCGGTCACCGGCCCGGCCTCGTTTCTGGGCGAGCCGGAGAAGAACACCATCCAGATGGAAGTGGACAAGATCAACGCCGCCGGCGGCGTGTTGGGCCGGCCCCTCGAGGTCGTGATCCTGGACGACGAAACGGGCGTCAACAAGGCCGTGCTGGCCACGGACCGGCTGCTGAAAAAGGAGCGGGTCTCGGCCATTCTGGGCCCCACTACCTCGGGCAACTCCCTGGCCGTGATGGGTAAGGCCGCCGCGGCCAAGGTGCCGCTTATTTCCTGCTCGGCGGCGGAAAAGATCACCAAGCCGGTCAATCCGTATATCTTCAAGGTCGCGCCGTCCGATCGGCTGGCCGTGGCGCGCATCCTGGCCCATGCCAAGAAGCAGGGCTACAAGAAGCTGGCCATCCTCACCGTGTCCGACGGCTTCGGCCAGGCCGGCCGCGAGGTGCTCAAGGAACTGGTCCCGGCCGACGGGTTCGAGCTTGTGGCCGACGAGGTGTTCGGTCCCAAGGACACGGACATGACGGCCCAGCTGACCAAGATCCAGGGCGCGTCCCCGGACGCCATCATCTGCTGGGGCACCAACCCCGGTCCGGCCGTGGTGGCGAAAAACCGGGTGCAGCTCGGCATCAAGACGCCGCTTTACATGAGCCATGGCGTGGCCAGCAAAAAGTTCATCGAGCTGGCCGGCGAGGCCGCCGAGGGCATCCTGCTGCCGGCGGGCAAGATCACCGTTGCCGAAAAGCTGCCGGATGCCGATCCCGAAAAGGCGCAGCTGGTGGCCTATGCCAAGGCCTACGAGGAAAAGTACCACGCCCCGGTTTCGACCTTCGGCGGGCACGGCTACGATTCGCTGCATCTGGCGGTCAAGGCCATCGAGGCGGCCGGTTCGGACAAGCCGCAGGCCATCCGCGACGCCCTGGAGAAGACCAAGGACTTCCCGGGCATCGGCGGCATCTTCACCTACAGCCCCACGGACCATGCCGGCCTCGGCCCGGATGCCTTCATCATGCTGCGCATCGAAAAGGGCGACTGGGTCATCGTCGGGAACTGATACTTGGAACGAAGCGGCTGGGGGAAAACCTTTCTTGCAGAAAGGTTCTTCCCCCAGACCCCCTTTCCAAAGAATTTTTCCGGGGAACAAGGGCAACCCGCTTATAACGGTCGAAGAGTTTAGGAAGGGGAGAGCGCGAGAGGGGAGAACCCTTTGCAAAAGGGTTTCCCCTCTCGCTTATTCGCTATGCTGTCGGGCGCGCCGCAATATCTCGTGTCGGGACTCACCCAGGGGGCCGCTTACGGCCTGATCGGGCTTGGGTTCACGATGATTTTCAACACCACGGGCATCATCAACTTCGCCCAGGGCGAGTTCGTGATGCTCGGCGGCATGTTGTCGGTGGCTTTTTCGGGCCTCGGGCTGCCGCTTCCCGTGGCGGTGCTGGCCGCCTGTCTGGCCACGGCCGTGGTCGGCGCGCTCATGGAGCGGCTCACCATCCGGCCCCTGGCCGGCGCGCCGGCCATAAACGCCGTCATCATCACCATCGGCGTCTCGATCCTGCTTCGGGGCGGGGCCATGCTGGTTTTCGGCAAGGACACGGTCTCGTTGCCGGCCTTTTCCGGGGTCAAGCCGATATTGGCCCTGGGCGCGGCCATCCAGCCCCAGAGCCTGTGGGTCCTGGCCGTGACCTTGGCCCTGCTTGCCGCGCTCAAGCTGTATTTTTCCGCCACCATCCAGGGCAAGGCCATGCTGGCCTGCGCCTGTCAGAAAAAGGCGGCCAGTCTGGTCGGGATCTCCGTGGCCAGGATGGCGCTTTTATCCTTCGGCATAAGCGGGCTGATCGGCGCGGCGGCCGGGGCGATACTGGCCCCCATCACCATGACCGCCTACGACGTGGGCATGATGCTCGGGCTCAAGGGCTTTGCCGCCTGCATCCTGGGCGGGCTCGGCAATCCCTTTGGCGCGGCGGCCGGGGGACTCGTGCTCGGGGTGCTCGAGGCCTTTGGTGCGGGGTACGTGTCCTCGGGCTACAAGGACGCCTTCGCCTTCATCATTTTGCTCCTGCTGCTGTTCGTCAAACCGTCGGGGCTTTTCGGCAAGGCCGGGGTGGACCGGGTATGAAGCGTCCGCTTCTCGGCCGCAACATCGTCCAGGCCGGGCTTTTTCTGGTCCTGCTCCTGGCCGTGCCGTACCTGCTGCCCAACGACTATTACCTGAGCATCTGCATCCTCGGCTGCTTAAGCGCCATCATCGCCGTGGGGCTCAATCTGCTCATGGGCTACGCCGGCCAGATTTCGCTCGGCCACGCGGCTTTCTACGGCATCGGGGCGTATGTCACGGCCATCTGCACCACGCGTTTCGGCCTGCCCATCCCCGTGGGCATGGCGGCCGGGGTGGCGCTGGCCATGGTCGTGGCCTGGGTCATGGCCGCGCCCATTTTGAAGCTCAAGGGCCACTACCTGGCCATGGCCACGCTGGGGTTCGGCATTATCGTGGCCATTGTCTTCAACGAGGCCGTGGACCTGACCGGCGGCCCGTCGGGCTACGTCGGCATTCCGCGCCTGTCGCTTCTGGGCTTCGATTTCGATTCCGACCGCAGCTATTACAACCTCGTGGCCGTGGTGCTGTCCCTGGTGGTGCTCGTCTCGCTCAATCTCATGCGCTCGCGCACCGGCCGGGCGCTACGGGCCCTGCACGTCAGCGAAAAGGCCGCCGCCTCGCTCGGCGTCGACATCGCCGCCCACAAGCGCTTCGTCTTCGTGCTTTCGGCCGGGCTGGCGGGACTCGCCGGCGTGCTCTACGCCCATTACCTGAGCTTCATCGCCCCGGCCTCCTTCGGCTTCGGCGTCTCCGTGCAGCTCGTGGTCATGGTGGTGCTCGGCGGCATGGCCAACGTCTGGGGTTCGGTTGTTGGCGCGCTGTTTCTGACCGCGCTGCCCGAGGCGCTGCGCGAGTTCGAGGATATCGACATCCTGGTCTACGGCGCGATTTTGGTGCTCACCATCATGTACCTGCCGGACGGCCTGACCGGCGGCCTGGGGCGGCTTTTCCGCAAACTGCGCCGCGTCGGCGCGGGGGAAGCCAGGTGACGGCGCTGCTCGACGTTGCCGGCGTCACCGTGCGCTTTGGCGGCATCCACGCCCTGACCGAAGCGGATTTCGCCATCGCCGCGGGCTCGGTCACCTCGCTTATTGGCCCCAACGGCGCGGGCAAGACCACCATGCTCAACGTGATCACGGGCATGACGCACATCGACGACGGCAGGGTCTTTCTGGACGGCGGCGACATCGCAACGCTACCGCCGCACAAGCGGGCCGCCGCCGGCGTGGTGCGCACCTTCCAGAACCTGGAAGTCTTCACCTCCATGTCCGTGCTCGAAAACGTCATGACCGGCCGCCATGCCCATACGCGCTACTCCATCGCCGCAAGCCTGCTGCGCGCCCGGTCCTTTCGCCGGGCCGAGGCCGCCTGCCGCGAGCGCGCCCTTTTCTGCCTGGATTTCGTAGGGCTTTCCGCCGAACGCGACACCCCGGCCGGCGACCTGCCTTACGGCAAACAGCGCCTGCTGGAGATCGCCCGGGGCCTGGCCGCCGACCCGAAACTGCTGCTCCTCGACGAGCCCGCCGCCGGCCTCAACTCCAAGGAGACGGCCCGGCTCGGCGACCTGATCATGGCCATCCGCGACAGGCTCGGCGTCACCATCGGCCTTGTGGAGCACGACATGGACCTCGTCATGCGCATAAGCGACCATGTCACCGTGCTCAATTTCGGCCATCCCCTGGCCGACGGCACCCCCGAGCAGGTGCAGGCGAACCCGGAAGTGGTCCGGGCTTACCTCGGCGAGGACGACTGATGCTCACCTTGCGCAACGTCGATATCCATTACGGCCGGGTGCATGCGGTGCGCCGGGTGTCGCTGCATGTGGCCCCGGGCGAGATCGTGGCGCTTATCGGGGCCAACGGCGCGGGCAAGACCACGCTTTTATCCGCCATCTCCGGGCTGCTGCGCGTTTCCGCCGGCGAAGTGCTCTTCGACGGCCGCTCCATCGCCGGGGTGAAGCCCGAGCGCATCGTGCGCCTGGGCCTGTCCCATGTGCCGGAGCGGCGGCTGGTGTTCGGGCCGATGACCGTGGAGGACAACCTGCTGCTCGGCGCCTATTCGCGGTATAAGCGGCGCGAGGCGCTGGCGGACCGGGACGCGATGTACGACATGTTTCCGGTCCTGGCCGAGCGTCGGGGACAGCAGGCGGCGGCGCTTTCCGGCGGCGAGCAGCAGATGCTGGCCATCGGGCGGGCGCTGATGGCCAGGCCGCGCTGCCTGCTCCTCGACGAGCCCGGCATGGGGCTGGCCCCGCAGGTGTGCAAGGAGATATTCCGTCACGTGGGCGAGCTGCGCCGCGACAAGGGGCTCACTGTGCTTTTGGTCGAGCAGAATGCCAAGAGCGCCCTGGCCGTGGCCGACCGGGGCTATGTGCTGGAGACGGGCCGGGTGCTTCTCTCCGGCACCTCCGAGCAGCTTTTGGCCAATCATGACGTGCGACGGGCCTATCTGGGGCGGGAAAAGGACGCATAGGCGGTGCGTCAAACAGGGAGGCGGACCATGCGCGAATGCTTCGAGCCCGAGTTCGAGACCATGGACCGGGCCGATCTGGCCCAGCTGCAACTGGAGAGGCTCCAGGAGACGCTGATGCGCGTGTCGCGCAACGTGCCGCTGTATCGCAATCGGTTCGCCGAGCGCGACATCGACCCCGAGGCCTTCACCGATCTGGCCGATGTAAAAAACCTGCCCTTTACCACCAAGGCCGATCTGCGCGAGGCCTATCCCTACGGACTTTTCGCCGTGCCCCTGCGCGAGGTGGTGCGGCTTCACGCCTCGTCCGGCACGACGGGCAAGCCCGTGGTCGCGGGCTACACCCGAAACGACGTCAAAACCTGGTCCCGGCTGGTGGGGCGGGTGCTGGTCGCGGCCGGGGCCAGCCAGGACGACGTGGTCCAGATCGCGCTGGGCTACGGGCTTTTCACCGGCGGCATGGGCTTTCATTACGGGGCCGAGGCCGTGGGCGCGGCCGTGATTCCGGCCAGTAGCGGCGGCACGCGCCGTCAGGCGGCCATCATGCAGGATTACCGCACCTCGGTCTTCGTGGCCACACCGAGCTACGCCCTGCATCTGGCCGAAGTCCTTGCGGCCATGGACATCAACGTCAATTCTCTGTCCCTGCGCTTCGGGCTTTTCGGGGCCGAGACCTGGACCGAGGCCATGCGCGCCGCCATCGAGGACCGTCTCAAGCTCACGGCCACGGACAATTACGGCTTAAGCGAAATCATGGGCCCGGGCGTGGCCGGCGAATGCCTGGAAAAATCCGGCATGCACGTCAGCGAAGACCATTTCCTCATCGAGATCGTGGACCCGGGCACGGGCGAGCCGGTTCCCGACGGCGAGGAAGGGGAGCTGGTCATCACCACGCTCACCAAGGAAGCCTTTCCCATGGTCCGCTTCCGTACCGGCGACGTCACCCGCATCCTCCCCGGGCCGTGCCCCTGCGGCCGCACCATGCGCCGCATCGGCCGCATTGTCGGGCGCAGCGACGACATGCTCATCATCCGGGGCGTCAACGTGTTCCCTTCGCGGGTGGAATCGCTGTTGCTCGAGGTCGAGGGCACGACCCCCAACTACCGCATCGTCGTTGCCCGCGACGGGGCCCTCGACGAGGCGCTGCTCGAGGTGGAGCCCACCGAGGAGCTGCTTTTCGACCGTGTGGCCGAGCATCAAACGCTTGTGGACAAGCTCGAGCGCCGGCTGGCCTCGGAGCTTGGCGTGGGCATCGCCGTGCGCCTGGTGGAGCCGGGGAGCCTGGCCCGAAGCCAGGAAGGCAAGACCATCCGCGTCGTGGACCGTCGGGGCCTGTCGGCCGGGGGCAAGCGGTAACGCGCGGCGCGCGCCCTTGAGGGAAGTGTTTCTTTCCGGGGGGAATCCCTCCCCATGCGAAGGGCCGCTTTTCCGGCGCGGGGCGCTTCGGTCCCGGCTTGCCGGCGTAAACGCGAGAGGGCCATGCAACTTGGCGGGCGGCATGGGAAGTATGAAAAGTAAAAGCAGTGCCTTTTTTGAAAGAAGCATCCCCTTGGCCGTGATGCTCCTTTTCGGCGTTCTCTATATCGCTCTTTCCAGGAGCAAGGCCCTCCTGCTTGACGAATTTATCATGCTGCTGACCGCCAAGCGACCTTTTCTCGAAGGGCTCTTGCAGACACAGGATTATTCCGCTCCTCTCTACCAGCTCCTGTTGCGCGTGTTCGCGCCGCAGCCGCATCCGTCCGAGCTTGTCCTGCGCTTGCCCTCCGCCATCGCCGGGGTGCTTTGCCTGTTTGCGTCCTGGAGCCTCGTGAAAAGATATGTAAACGGCTTTCTGGCGTTTATCTTTCTCATTCTTTTGGGTCTCAATCCTTTTTTCATGCAATGGGCCACCATGGCCCGGCCCTATACGCTTTACGGTCTTTTGTTTGTCCTCTGCCTATATTTTTCTTGTGCGACAATACGTTCGTACTCGGATAATAAGGTCCTTTTTTTCATAGGCAGTAGTGTTCTTTTGTGTTATGCGACGTACATCGGCATTCCTGTTGTTTGCCTTTTTGTCGCGACAACCGCGCTTCTCATTCCCGAACGACCGAACACGTCCCGGTTTTTAAAGTTCAATATCCTGACCGTCATCGGCCTTGTTCCTGTCCTCTTTTTGCTCTCCAGGTACCTTCTGGAGGGTGTCCCCGCCCTGCACGGGGATTGGATCGTCCGGCCGGATTGGCTTGATTTTCTTGTGGCCATGCGCTTCGCGCAATATTTCGGCGATCTTTACGCTGGTGCCATCTTCTTTACTTTTTTTGTGCTGGGTCTTACATTTTATATCCATAATGAAACGATTTATCAGAGAGCATCCGCCAAAGACGGGGCTGCCTATTTTATTGTAAAAAATTTTTGTGAGCAGCGTGTGATCTGGCTGTATATCTCTCTTTTCGTATTTTCCCTTTTCTTTGTCATCAATGCCATCTCATTCGTTTTTCCAATTTATGTCGCAAGGTATGGATTCCCTGTTCTCATTTTACTGCTCTTTTGCTTTTGCATGCTTATCGAAAACTTTCCGCGCGTTACCCAATACGCGCTGCTGTGCATCGTCCTCACCCTGACCCTGTCGCACCTTGACGCGACGTTTCAAAGCACGAGGAACACCATCATCCTCGCCGGTTTGAAGACGCGGGAGCTAGCCGCCGCCGGCCTGCCCGTCCATCTCCTCAACTGGAAGCACGGAACAGACTGGCGCTCCCCCGAAGCCTTCGGCCTGCAATACTACGGCTTTGACGTGCGCAACTTCCGGTTCATCGACCTCGATTACGGCAACGCCCACACCAAGGTGAAGGATGACGGGTTCTTGAAGGAAAATCCCCACGGCGCCATCCTCGTCTACGGATACATGCGCGATGTCATCGCCGATTTTTTCGGCAAACGCCATGTGCCGTTCAAACGGGAGGGCCTGGCGGACTATACCATTTTCCTCTATTGACGGCCTTGCCGACAGCCCACGGGGATGCCGGCAAGGCGGCTACGGAGTTTTTGCCGTGGCGGGCCGTTTCGCGCCTCAGTACGTCTTGAAAATCCAGGCGTACAGGACGTAGATCCAGCCCAGGATACCGTGGATGATAGCCCAGAAGATGGACTTGTTGAGGGTGAACGAGACAGCCATGGCCAGGGCCGAGCCGAAGCCCACGCCGTACTTGATTACCGTCTGTTTCATGTAGACTGGCGGCATCGAATCCTCCTTGCAGTTGTTGCCAACGTAACAGGTCTTGCGCGCGACTGCACGGCTTTCCGAGCGCCTTCGCGCAATTGACATTTCCCCATCGGCCGCGCACAGTGTCGCAATGGCCGCTATGTCGCGCAACTTCCCGTCCGCGTTTCGCCGCATCGCCGTGGGCCTTTTCGCCCTGCTGGCGGCCTTGTTTCTTGGCGGGGTTGTCGCGGCCGCCGCGGCTGGCGCGCCATCGGCCAGCGACAAGGCGGCCCAGGCCGTAAGCCGCCTGACCTACGGCCCCACGCCGGGGCTCCTCAAAGCCGTCGCCGCCATGGGCGTGCCGGCCTTTATCGACAGCCAGCTTGCCTACGAAAAGCTGGACGACCCGCCGGCGCTGGCCAAGGCCCTGGAAAAGCTCCCCAGCGAGTCCATGGACACCGTGCATCTGTTCCGGGAATACGGCCCCTCGGCCGCCTCCGCCGCCAAGCCGGGGCCCGAAGCCATGCGCCGCACCTTCGACCGGGCCGGCGAGGTGGCCCTGGAGGCGGCGAACGCCCGACTCCTGCGCGCCATCTGGTCCCGGCGGCAACTCTACGAACTCATGGTCGCCTTTTGGAGCGACCACTTCAGCCTGGGCGCGAAAAAGGGCCTGGCCCACCTCTGGGTCGGCTCCTTCGAGCGCGAGGCCATCCGCCCCCACGCCATGGGCAAGTTTCTCGACCTGCTTATGGCCACGGCCACGCACCCGGCCATGCTCATCGCCCGGGACAACTGGAAAAACGTGGTCCACCGCGAAAACGGCGCGGCGGCAAAGGAAGCCCTCGACCCGACCTACGCCGCCATCCTCATCGCCCACCAGACCCTCGGCCCGGGTGGTCCGCAAAAGCCGGCCGACACCGTGGCCCTGGCCCGCATCCTCACCGGCTGGCGCGTGGGCGCGGCCCGGGGAGCGTCGGAGTCGGGCGGATTCAATTTCGACGTTGACCTGCACGATCCATCCGACAAAGTGCTGCTCGGGCACACGATCAAAGGCACCGGCCTGTCCGAGGGCGTGGCCGCCCTGCGCATCCTGGCCAGCCACCCGGCCACGGCCAAAAACATCTGTCGCAAGCTGGCCGTCTATTTCCTGGCCGACGAGCCGCCGGCCGCCCTCGTTTCCCGCATGGTCGCGACCTTCGGCAAGACCGACGGCGACATCCGCGAAACCCTGCGCACGCTGTTCACCAGTCGCGAATTTTTCGACCCGAAATACATGGGCAACCGGTTCAAGCCGCCCCTGCGCCAGGTCGTTTCGGCCGCCCGGGCCGTGGGCGCCAAGGCCACGGACGCCGCCGCCCTGGCCGGTGCCCTGGCCGGCCTTGGCCAGCCGCTCTATGCGGCCGACGGCCCGGAAGGCTATCCCGTGGCCGCCGCCCATTGGCAGAAACCGGACGCCATCATGCGCCGCGTGACCTTTGCCGGCGACCTCGCCGCCGGGCATATCCCGGGCCTTGGCATCACGCCCAAAAAACTCGACGTGTTCGAGCTGGCCGTGACCCTGGGTCCCACCGTGTCCGAGGCAGCGAAGAAAACGGCGGCCAAGGCCGGACC
The DNA here is from genome assembly GCF_000179555.1 of Solidesulfovibrio fructosivorans JJ]. NCBI lineage: Bacteria > Pseudomonadati > Thermodesulfobacteriota > Desulfovibrionia > Desulfovibrionales > Desulfovibrionaceae > Solidesulfovibrio > Solidesulfovibrio fructosivorans. Next base: position 3,198 of record NZ_AECZ01000029.1, on the reverse strand, counting down.
GGCCGTGCTGTTGGCCGCGCCCGATTTCATGCGGTATTAAAGGGGAGAGGAGGAGGCGCCTCCGGCGGCCGGGGGGAAACTTTTTGAAAAAGTTTCCCCCCGGACCCCCCTTCAAAAATTTTCAAGGGGGACCGGCTTCAAGTTTTTCGATCGTTCAAGATGACGGATCAAGGGTGCGAGGGAAGTCTTTACGCCGGCGGGGATTGCTTTTGCGCAGGAGCCGCGTGATCCGTGCCGGCGAGAGAGCCTTTCGGGTTCGGGAGTCCAGAGGGCGGAGCCCTTTGGTCGCCGAAGGCATAATAACCAACTGACCTATCGACGGATCGGGGGCGAGGGTGCGACGACGCGAGGCGCTGCGGTTTCTGGCCATGCTGGGCGCGGCCGGGCTGGCTTGTCCGACTGGGATTTTTGCCGCGCGCGGCAAGAAAGGGCGCGGGGCCAAGAAGAAGGCCCAGCCGGTCTGGCGCGCCGGCAAGCAGTTGGTGGTGCTGCTGCTCCAGGGCGGTCCCGACGGCCTGTCCGTCGTCGCGCCGACGGGCGATCCCCTGTACCGCTATCTGCGCCCGACCCTGGCCCTGCCGGCCGATTGCGGCGGGCTGGACCTGGGAGACGGCTTCCTGCTGCATCCGGCCCTGGCCGATGTGGCCCCGTTTTTCGGCCAAAAGAAGTTGGCCCTGATTCCGGCCTGCGGCCTGCCCGGCGTCAGGCCGCAACATGCTGCGGCGGTGGCCGCCTTTGCCCGGGGCACGGCCGCAGGCGGCTCCGGCCGCACCGGTTGGCTCGGCCGGCTGGCCGTGGCCCTTGGCGGCGGCAAGGGGCAGATGCTCGTCGCCTGCCGGGGCGACGTGTACGACGGCGCGCCCCATTACAACATGATCGCCCCGGGGCGCGGCCCACGCCTGCCCGGCCTGCCGGTGGAGGACCAGACCCTTTTCGATGCGGCGGGACAGCTTTTTTCCGGCAAGGAACCCCTGGCCAAGGCCTTTGCGGCCGGCCGGAACGAGCGCAGGGAAGTGCTGGCCAAGTTGTTGGCCGAGGCGCGCCGGGCGGCGGCCGGGGCCATCCCCGCGCCCGCTTTCCCGGATTTCGCCGAGCGTTTCGGCCGCGAACTGGCGCGCCGGCGCGACGCGGCTCTGGCCTATCTGGCCATCGGAGGCTTCGACACCCATTCCTGCCAGGGCGTGGCCAAGGGCTATCTGGCCGATCGGCTGCGCGAGACGGGTCAGGGCTTGGCCAATATGGTGAAGGCCCTCGGCAGGCATGCCGACGACACGGTCATTGTGGCGCTGGGGGAATTCGGGCGCACGGCCCGGGAAAACGGATTCGGCGGCACGGACAACGGCCAGGGCGGCGTGATGCTGGCGCTCGGCGGTCCGGTGGCCGGCGGCCGGCTCTACGGCGACTGGCCGGGGCTGGCCGGGCACAGGTTGGCCGGCGGGCACGACATCCCCGTGGCCACGGACTGGCGCGACGTGATCGCCGGCATTGCCGTGCGCCATCTGGGCCTGCCCGAAAGCAGGCTCGGCGATGTCTTCCCCGGGTACAAGCTGGCCAAGGACGGACCAAAGATCGTTGCCTGACGGCCTGCCGAGAAAGTTCTCAACACCCCGCTACGGCGGGTTCTTCCGCCTTCCGTCATCGGGGAGCCGATCCTGTGCCCCTTTTCCGATACGAAGCCGCGATGCAGGGCGTGGCGCGGCGAAGCCGGTTCGCCAAAGTCCTTGTGGTTTGGGGTCCGAATAAGGAGGCCGGCGGGTTCGCGTCCGCTTATGGCGTTTGCTTGGAGCGAACCGTTTCGTCGGCGCGTGGTTGGCATTACGCGCCGGCGCGTGCCTCGCCGCGCCGCGACCCCGCATCGCGGTCGTCTATTGCGATTTTTTTCACATAACCGCGCCGCTGACAAGGGGGCTTCGCACTATAACCCATTGAAATCACGTGCCCGCGCCAAGATAATTTCATTTGACGCGTTTTTTTCTGGCGAAGGATTATGGGGGCGGCGCGATGGTCACCAACACGCGCATGTCGGTGATGGCGCGAATGCCATGGGGCATGGCGATGGGGCACACCACCACGTCGCCCGCCTTGGCCGGCGACGTCGCATCATCGGCCCCGAGAAATTCCCCTTCGCCTTCGAGCACCACGATGGACAGTTCGCCGTCCACTTCATGGTTGTGCACGGGCAGGGTCTGGCCGGCCTTGAAGTTGAAGTTAATGATGCGAAAGTCGGCCGAATCATGAACCCACAGCATGCCGTACCCCGTATCCTTGAACGGACCTTCCTCGAAGATGTTGATTTTCTTCATGGCGGGTCTCCTTGATTGGTGACGAGAGATTATCCAATTTTTTAAGGTAAAAAGTTTAGGAGGGGGAAAGCGCGAGAGGGGCTGCCGGCCTTTTTAAAGGGTTATCCCCCGCGCGGATCCCTTTTCGGAAACCGGTCCCATGGACACGATCCCGCCCCGCCTGCCGACCACCACCCGGGTGACGGGGATGTCCCGGCCCGAGGCGGCCACGGTCATGGCCGCGATGCGGGCCATGCCCGAGCAGCAGGGCACATCCATCTGGAGCACGGTGATGTCCGCAACGGCGTTTTCGCGCACGATGGCCGTCAACTTGTCCACATAGGCCTGGACGTCATCGAACTTCGGACAGCCGAGCAGCGCCACCCGGCCGGGCAGAAAAGCGCTGTGGAAGGCGGGAAAGGCCGGCGGCACGCAGTCCGAGGTAAGAAGCAAGCGCGCGCCCTTTAGAAACGGGGCCGTAGGCGGCACGAGCCGCAGCTTGATCGGCCAGCTGGACAGGGCCGAGCCGGCGACCGGCGTCCGCCCAGTCGGGATGTTGGCCTGCTGGCAGGGCGTCAGGGTCAGGGGCTGCCCCGAAGGGCAACCGCCGGACATTTTTTTGCCTTCCATGGCGGCCACATGGGCAAGCGCGGCCTTTTCATCGAAATCCGGGGCTTCCCGTTCGATGATCTGCAACGCTCCGGTCGGGCAGTGGCCGATGCAGGCGCCCAGGCCGTCGCAGAAGTGGTCGGCCACGATCCGCGCCTTGCCGTCCACGATGGCGAGCGCCCCCTCGGCGCAGCCCGTCACGCACTGGCCGCAGCCGTTGCACAAGGCCTCGTCGATTTCGATGATTTTACGTTTCATGAGGTGTCCTTGGGGAAGGGGGATGCGAGAGGGGAAACCCTTTTGCAAA
>NZ_AECZ01000028.1 GCF_000179555.1 Solidesulfovibrio fructosivorans JJ] | reverse complement strand
TTCCCTCCCCCGGTTCCTCCTCACTTCCCCGATCACTTCAACGCCAACACCAACCGTATGCAGGAAAGCGGCGCGCCGATGCGGTCCGGGCGGTTGACGGCCGCTTGCCCCAGAGCGTCGTAGCAGCGTTCGAGCAGAAAGCTTTTGAGCAAAAGCAGTCTGGCCCGGCGCGGCGGCAGGATGCGCGAATCGCCGACGGCCGCGGCGTAGGCCCCGAAGAAGGCGCGGGAGACGGCCTCGGCCCAAGGCCAGGCCCAGCCGGCGCATCGGCCGCTGTCTTCGGGGTGGGCGGCGGCGTGGCGACTGACGCCCTCCTCGCCGGCGGCGTAGAAGGAGTAGAACATGCCGGCCACGTCCCGCAGCGCCGAGCGTTTGAGCCGGCGTTCGCCGAGCGTGCGCCTGGGGTCGCCCTCGAAGTCCACGATCACGAAATCCTTGCCCGTAAAAAGCAACTGCTCCAGGCGGTAGTCGCCGTGGATGCGGATTTTGATCGTATCCACCACGCCGGAGAGCAGGCCGGAGATGGCGGCCAGGGCCTCACTTTCCGCCTCGATGATGCGCGTTGCGTCCTCGCGCAGGGCCGCCGGCACCGAGCCGAGGTGCTTGGACAGGAGGTTGGTGGCCTGACGGATGCTGTTGCGGATGGCTTGATAGACCGAGCGTTGGTAGAGTTTGGTAAAAGGCTCCGGTTCGAACGCCCCGCCGCCGCTAGAGAGCGCCAGATGCATTCCGGCCGTGCGCCGGCCGAGAAGCCTGGCCATCTCCAGATAGAACTCGTCGGCCATGCCGGCCAGGGACTTGGCCATGCCGAAATCCAGCATGTTGCCCGGGGCCGGGGTGTCGGCGTCCTCGGGCATGGCCCGGCGCTGCTCGAAATAGCGGGTGAGGTGTTCGAGGCTGTAGCCGTAGGCGTCCCGGGCGTCGGCGATGTATTCCTGCACCGTGGCCACCACCATGGGTTCGGCCCCGGTCTTGGGGCGGTACTCGAGCACGCCGGCCAGGGTCGGAGCATGGTCGAAGCCCACCGCTCCCAGATGGCGCAACAGCTCGGCCTCGGGATGGGCCCCGGAGTCCAGCGCGCCGTAAAATTTGAAGAACAGTTTGCCGTCGTAGGCCATGATGACGTTGTTCTGGCCGTCGCGGAACATATGGGAAGGCGGGCAGGCCCCGTCCGAGCATAGATCGCGGGGAAAGCCCGGCTCGGGCAACGCGGCCAGCACCCCGGCCGGACCGCGAAGCCTGGCCTTGCGCTTAAAGGCCTCGGGCCACCAGGCGCGAAGCTGCGGCAGGGCGAAGCCGTTGACCAAGGTGCCCTCCCGGCCGGCGTGGGTGATGTGGGCCACCACGGCTTGCGGATCCTCCCGGGCCACGACGACGGCATCCTCGCCGGAGGCCAGGGCCAGCAAAAACGGGAGGGTGCGGGCTTCGCCGGTGATGGCGTGGGTTTCGACCAGAAGCAGCCAGGCCAGAAGCCCGCGCGGCCCGACGGGCGCGGCGTCGAGGATGTCCACCCGCTGGGTGGCGGGCAGACGCACGCCGGCAAGCCCGGCCCGGCGGGCGTGGCCGGGCAGCAGATCCTCGGCCAGGATGGCGCGTTCATTGGGCCCCAGGATGCTTTTGAGGGCCTGACCGAATTCCACATGGGGAGCCGGGGCGGCGTCCATGGCCACGGCGGCGTCCTCGCGCGTGAGCCGCAGCCAGTAGTAGTCGTACTGCCCGAGCGGCAGCACGTACGGGGCCTCGGTTATGGTCGGAAACTGCGTGCCGGAAAAGACGTCCACCGGCGACGCCCCGGCGAAGCGGGACAGGTCGAGGGAGGCCACCTGGGAAAAGCGCGACAGGTTGACCACGACCAGGATCGTCTCCTCCTCGTGGCGGCGCAGGAAAACGAGCACCTTGTTGTTGTCCGGACGCAAAAATTCGATTTCGCCGCGTCCCATGGCCGGCAGGCGTTTGCGCAGGGCGATCACCCGGCGCATCCACCACAGAAAGGAGGACAGGTTGGCCTCCTGGTTCTCCACGTTGACGGCTTCGTAGTGGTATTGCGGATCGATGACCACGGGCAGGTAGAGATTCTGGGGATTGGCCCGGGAGAATCCGGCGTTGCGGTCCGGGCTCCACTGCATGGGCGTGCGCACGCCGTCGCGGTCGCCGAGGTGGAAATTGTCGCCCATGCCGATCTCGTCGCCGTAATAGATGATGGGCGTGCCGGGAAAGGAAAAGAGGATGAAGTTTATGAGCTCCATGCGGCGGCGGCTGCCGAGCATCAGCGGCGCGAGCCGGCGGCGGATGCCCAGGTTGATGCGGGCTTTGCGGTCCTTGGCGTAGACCCGGTACATGTAGTCGCGCTCCTCGTCGGAGACCATTTCCAGGGTCAGCTCGTCATGGTTGCGCAAGAACATGGCCCACTGGCAGTTTTGCGGAATGGCCGGCGTCTGCTCCATGATGTCGAGGACGGGAAAGCGGTCCTCCATCATGAGCGCCATGAAGATGCGGGGCATGATCGGGAAGTGGTAGGCCATGTGGCACTCGTCGCCGTCCCCGAAATACGCCACCGCGTCCTCGGGCCATTGGTTGGCCTCGGCCAGGAACATGCGGTTCTTGAACCGCCCGTCCACATGGGCCCGCAGTTTTTTCAGAAACGCGTGGGTCTCGGGCAGGTTTTCGCAGTTGGTGTCCCGGCGCTCGTACAGATAGGGCACGGCGTCCAGGCGCAGCCCGTCCACGCCAAGGCCCAGCCAGAAATCCATGACCCGGGTGATTTCCTTGCGCACGCGCGGGTTGTCGTAGTTGAGGTCGGGCTGGTGCGAATAGAAGCGGTGCCAGTAGTAGGCCCCGGCCTCGTGGTCGTAGGTCCAGTTGGAATATTCGAAATCCTTGAAGATGATGCGGGCCTGCCGATACTTGTCCGGGGTGTCGTTCCAGACGTAGTAGTCGCGCCAGACCGATCCGGGGCTGGCCGCCCTTGAGCGCTGGAACCAGGGATGGTCCTTGGAGGTGTGGTTGACCACGAGTTCGGTGATGACCCGAAGCCCCCGGGCATGGGCCTGGCGCAGGAATTCCTTGAAATCCTTGAGCGTGCCATAGTCGGGGTGGATGCCGTAATAGTCCGCGATATCGTAGCCGTCGTCCCGCAGCGGCGACGGATAAAAGGGCAGAAGCCACAGGGTGTTGACGCCGAGGCTGGCCAGGTAGTCCAGCCGGCTGGTCAGGCCCGGGAAATCGCCGACGCCGTCGCCGTTGCCGTCCATGAAGGCCTTGATGTGGACTTCGTAAATGACGGCGTCCTTGAACCAAAGCGGATCGTCCGCGCCGGGGAAGGGCTTTCGGGGCATGGGTGCTCCTTGTCGTTGACTGCCCCCAGTATACAGGGCGCGGGGGTTTTTTCCAGTCCTTGCCGGACCTAGCGGGCAACCACCACCACATCCACGCGCTCCGCCCCGGCCAGGCGCAAGGCGCGCGCGGCGGTTTCCACGGTGGCCCCGGTGGTCATGACGTCGTCGACGAGCAGCGCGGCCCGGCCGGAGACGATCTCCGGCGCGGCGGCGAAAGCGCCCTGGATGTTGCGCAGTCGCTTTGAGCCGGGCAGCTGGCTTTGGGGGGTGGTGTCGCGGATGCGGGCCAGGGCGTTTACGGCGACGGGCCGGGCCAGCCGGCGGGAGAGCTCCCGGGCCAGTTCCAGGCTCTGGTTGAATCCCCGCCAGGCAAGGCGTCTGGGATAAAGGGGCACGGGCACGATGACATCCGGCCCGGCCGGGTCCATGGCACCGGGACCGGTGCGGGCGGCGGCGCGCGCGTAGGCGTCGGCGGTCAGTTCCGCCAAGACCCGGCCCTGGCCCAGCCGGCCGTGGAATTTGAACCCCAGCACCATGTCCCGCAACAGCCCCTCGTAGGGACCGTGAAAGGCGAAGCCGTCCCATGAGCGGCCCTGGCGCAGACACTCGGGGCAGAGCTGCGGCGGCGCGGCGGGATCGGCGGCAAGCTCGCCGCACCGGGGGCAATAGCCGCCCAGGCGCGGGGTCAGACGCGCGGCGCACAACGGGCATACCGGATGCGGTCCGTCCCGGACCGGCAGCAGGCCCGAACAGGCCTGGCACCGGTCGCAGGCAAAAAGCATGGCCCGGGCGAGCCACCCGGCCAGACGCGGCAGCCCGGCCCTAAAAAGCCCCATGGGCGGCATCCCGGCCGTACCCGGCCGCCTGTTTCACGGCGGCGACGTCGCCGGCCAGATCGCCCGGCGCGTCATAGCCCCGAAACAGGCACGGCTCGGCCAGGGCGCGGTAAAAGGGCCAGAGAAAGTACTTGAGGCTGAGCAGCGTCCCGGCAAAGAGCTTTTCGCCCCGGGGCCGGCCGGCGACCAGCAGGACACGGACGTCCGGCAGGACGGACGGCTCGGCCTCGCCGGCCTCGCCAGCGGAGCGCACGGCCCAGTGGCGCTGGGCCCGGTCGATGAACGCCTTGAAAAGCGCCGGCACGTGGTAAAAGTAGATGGGCGAGGCAAAAGCCAGAAGAGGGGATTCGCGGACATGGGCGAAAAGCGCCTCGGCCGCGTCGCCTTCCGTATCCAGAGGACAGCGGTGGCCGGCAGCGAGGCAGGCGCCGCAGCCCCGGCACGGGGCGATACGTTCGTCGCGCAAGGCCACGACCTGGGCCGCGATGCCTTTCTCCCGAAGCCCCCGGGCAAAGGCCAGCCCGGCCGCGTCGGCATTGCCGCCGGGTCTCGGACCGCACAAAAACACCGTGGCCGCGGGACCGGGCGTCACCGGGCGTACTCCGAAAAAAACGGGTTGTGCCGCATCTCGTCGCCGACGCTCGTGGCCGGACCATGGCCGGGATAGACCAACGTGGCCTCGGGCAGGACGAAGATCTTTTCGCGCACCGAGGCCATGAGCTGGTCATAGTCGCCGCCGGCGAAATCCGTGCGGCCGATGGAGCGGTAAAAAAGCAGGTCCCCGACGAAAACCGTGCCGGCCTCGGGAAAATAATAGGACAGGCTGCCCGGGGAGTGCCCGGGGGTGGCCAGCACCCGGCAGGGTTGGCCGAGAAACGTGCGCTCGCCCGGAGCGATGGGCTCGTAGGAGAACTCGGGCACCTGGGGCAGGCCCATGAATCCGCCCCGGCCGATTTCGATTTCCAGAAGCGACGCGTCGGCGGCCCCGGCGAAAACCGGCGCGCCGAACGCCCCGGCCAGCTCGCCCACGCCGTACAAATGGTCGCAGTGCAGGTGGGTGAGCAGCACCGCCTCAAGGGCAAGCCCTTTTTCCTCAAGAAATTGCGCCACCGCCGTGGGCTTGCCGCCGACATCCACGGCAATGGCCGCGCTGCCCGCGACCGCGATGTAACAGTTGGTCTCCAGGGGACCTATCGGAAACGTCTTGATGTCCATGCCGCATGACCCTCCCGTGCGATTTGCCGCGACTGCCGGCCCGTGGTCGAAAACGGCGACCCGGCCGCCCGCGCCGGACGCCGCCTGCGGCAAGCAGTGCCGTTTCCGGACGCCCCCCGTCAAGAGGCCGCGCCATGCCGCCTGGACCGCGCTTGTTTTCCCGCCGCGTCAACGGTAGAGAAAAGCCCCATCCAGACAGTCAGCAAGGGAGCGGCAATGCCGGCGGCATCCGTCACACAGCGTGACCTCATCGCAAACGAACAGTTTCTCCGGGATGTTTTTTCCCGGTTCCTTTCCTTCAAAACCCACAGCCTTTTTTTCCCCCGCGACGATGACGGGCTTATCGCCGGCTTCGGTCCGGGCCACGACCAGGCCGTGCATCTGCCGGCGGAACGCAAGGTGCTCGTTCCCCTGGCCGCCTCGGACAGGCTGCTCGGTGTGTTCGTGGCCCGAGGGGCGAGCCTTGGCGCGCCGCGTACCATGCTGGCGCTTTTGCCCCGCATCGCGGCCATGGCCCTGGAGGAAATCCGGCTGCGCCATGCCGCCACAAGCGACGCGCTCACCGGCCTTGCCAACGCCGACGCCCTGACCTCGGTCCTCACCCGGGAGATCGAGCTGGTCCAGGACCGCATCCTGCCGGGCTCGGCCAGTCTGGTCGATCCGGGGCTCACCGGGCTTCGGGGCGGATTCGGGCTCGTGGTCCTCGATGTGGACCATTTCAGCCGGCTGGCCGCCCGGCACGGCTTTGTCGCGGCCGAGGGCAATCTGGCCGAAGCCGGCGCGCTGCTGCGCCGCCTGTGCCCCGAAGGCGGGCTGGCCGCCCGGCTCCACGACGACCTTTTCGGGCTTTTTCTGCCCGGGGCCACGGCCTCGCGCTGCCGGGAGGCGGCCGAGGGCATCGTGCGGGAGGTCTCGCGGCTGACCTTCGAGACCCCGGCCACCGGGGAAAGCCACGCCCTGACGGCCAGCGCCGGCTGCGTGGCCTATCCCCAGGACATGCGCGGCGGCCAGTTCGTGGCCCCGCCGGCCGAACAGGCCCGGGTGCTCTTGCGCAAGGCCAAAAAAGCCCTGGCCGTGGCCAAGGACCTCGGCCGCAACCAGGCCATGGCCTTTCACCGCATCCTGGCCGAGGGCGGCGTGGTGCTCGAGGCGCTGCCCCTGTCGCGCTATGCCGTAAGCCTCGGCCGCTTCGTGGACGCCGAGGCCGGACAACGCTTCCTGGTCTGGTCGCCGCGCCACGAAGGGGCCCACGACATCCGCAAGTCCGACGGCGAGCGGGTCTCGGGCCGCTCCCCCACCATGATCAAGGGCGAAATCGCCCTGTTGGAGGTGGGCGAGGACCTGGCTTTCGCCGAAACGCTCCAATGCAACGATCCGGGCTGGGCCATCGAGCCCGGGGACCGGCTCCTGCTCGCGGCCGACTCCGACGAGGCCGGCCATGCCGCCGCGCCGGACGGTCCGCCGAAAAAGGATCCGGCCACCGGCCTTTTCTCCCACGCCGATTTCCTGCGCCAGACCGCCGCCGACCGCGAAAAGCGCCAGACCTTTTCCATGGCCCTGGTGCTGTTGCCCGATCCGGCGTCCGAACCGCGCGCCGGACGGCCGGCCGAGGCGGACGTGGCCGAAGCGGCGGCCGTGTGCCGGGCCCATTTCGGCCAGGCGGCCGTGGGCGGCCGGTTCAGCTCGTCCAAGCTCGTCTTCTACCTCCCCGACCGTGAGCCGGCCGGACTGGCCGAGGCCGCCGAAGCCGTGCTGGCCGGGCTTGGCGAACGCCTCGGCGGCACCGCGGCCGTGGGCGTGGCCGGGTATCCGTTTCTCAACCACACCCGGGCCGATGTGCCGGAAAATTGCCGCAAGGCCCTGGACCACGCCCTGCTTTTGCCGCGCGGCCCCAAGACGGCCGTCTTCGACACTTTGTCGCTGACCGTCAGCGGCGACCGCCATTTCGCCATGGGCGACATCTACGCGGCCATGGAGGAATACAAGCAGGCGCTTTTGGCCGACGAGGGTAATACGCTGGCCCGCAACTCGCTCGGCATCTGCCTGGCCCGGCTCGGCCGGCTGGATACGGCCCGGGCCGAATTCGACCGGGTCATCGGCCGCGACGCCAAAAACACCATGGCCCTGTACAACCTCGGCTGCGTCTGCCGCCGGCTGGGCGAAAACGCCGCCGCGCGCAAGGCCTTCCAGAAATGCCTGCGGGCCAATCCCGGCCACATCTACAGCTTGCTGCGGCTCGGGCGCATGTCCGAGGAGGACAAGCGCTTCACCACGGCGCTCAAATATTACAAGCGGGCCATGGCCGCCCCGGGCGGCGCGCCCCTGACCCTGCGCCACCTGGCCCGGCTGGCTTTCAAGCGAGGCCGCAACGAGGAAGCCCGGGAACACCTGCACCAGGCCCTGCTCCACGACCCCAAGGACGCGGTGTCCCTGCACCTGATGGCCAAGCTCTACCTCAAGGAAGGCCAGGACCCGGCCATCGCCGAGGCCATGGCCCGGCAGGCCGTGGCCCTGCGGCCCGAACGGACGGAATTCTGGCAGGCGCTGGCCCGCGCCCTCACCGCCCAGGGACGCGACGGAGAAGCCCGGGACGCCCTGGCCCGGGCCGAGGGCATCTAATAGGAAAACGCGCGGCCGCAATCCGACCGCGCGTTTCTTTTACAGCCGCCGCGCCACGTTAGCGGGGGCGCGGACCGAAGTGGGGGTGCGGACCGACAGGCCCGGGGCCGATGGGCCGGGGGCCGACCGGCGGCAGCACGGCCACCGGACGCGGCCGAGCCCGATACGGACGCGGCGCGACCCATACCGGCGGCGGCACATAGGCCGGGGCCACGTAGACCGGCGGGGGCGGCGGCACATAGGCCGGAGCCACATACACGGGCGGGGGCGGCGCCACATAAACCGGGGCCGGGGCGACGCCGACATAGAGGGGAACGCTTACGGCAAACCCCGGACCGGCCACGGTCAGGGCCTGGGCGACACCAGCCATGGCGACCAGGGAACAAGTCAGGATAAGGGTGCTCAGAAGACGCTTCATGGCGTGCCTCCTTCAATGCGTTTCCTTTTCCCAAGCCAGAACCATGCCAACCGAGCCGCCTCGCGACACCAATTACAACATACTGTCTTTACAGCATTATCTTTAAATCACTCCAACACTCCGCCGCAACGGACCGCCGGACGTTCCGTTTGTTGCACATCCTGGTTACGTTTGTTGCCCACATCGCCGATATGTCGACAATCCCTTGCCCGGAAGGAAAGAAGGCGTTATGTATCGATCAAGATCATCCGGGAGAAGACCATGTCCATATCGGAGCGCATGTGGGAACGCGCCGCCTACCTGACCCACTACGACGGCAGCTCCACCGCCGACATGGTGGCGGGGCTGGCGAACGCCCACGCCGCCATCGAACGCCTCTCCCCGTCCATGGGCTCCAACGTGCCGGACAACACGCCCCACGCCATCACCACCGGCCCCATCCTCGAAACGGGCCTCGGCGCCATCCTGCGCACGCGTATTTAAAGAGAGAGAAAAAAAGAATGCGAGAGGGGAAACCCTTTAAAAAGGGTTCTCCCCTCTCGCGCTCTCCCCTTCCTAAACTTCCTAACGGTTACAGGGCGTACACATAACATCCTGTAACCGTTAAAAGTCTTTGGAAGGGGGCCCGGGGGAAACCTTTCTACAGAAAGGTTTCCCCCGGTTCTTCCCGCATCCTCAGTCCGTAGCCGCGGCCGGGTCCTTGGCCTTCTTGAAGACGATGAGCGGGCAGTTCTTGCAGATGTCCGCGCCCGGGAACGGGTGGCCGATGCGGGTGATGGCCGCGCCGCCCTCGCGCTCCTTGCGGGCCTTGAGCCGGGCCACCACGCGGCCGATATCCTTGCCGGGAATGGCCACGTTGATCTCGCCGCGCTCGGTCTTGCCGGCGTTGTAGCTGCCGCTGCAGGCCAAAAACACGTTGGCCTCGCCGGAGTTGTAGACGTAGACGTTGCCGGCGCAGGCGGCCGAGTTCATGGTCATGTTGGGGCGCAGGGGATGCTTGTCCATGACGGCCATCCAGTCCACCACGAGGTGGTAGGCCTGCATGTTGTCGCAGTAGAAATGCACCACATCGGGCGGAAAGGCGGCGTCGGCCAGGGGCGAGACAGCGGCGGCGAGCAGTCCTTCCTTCATGCGCGGCTTGCTGCGCACGAAACGTTCGGCCTGTTCCAGGCTCTCGCAGTACTTGATATGGCTTTTGAATTCAGCCGCGTCGATGTCCTTCCAGCCGAACACGCATTTGGCGTTGGAGCAGCCCAGCTGTTCCTTGCCCATGAGCACGGTGATGCCTTCCATGCGCGCGCCGATCTCGGCCTGGCAGAAGGTCAGCGCCTTGGCCGGCAGGTAGTAGGAGACGCGCTCCTTGAAGTCGTCAAGCTCGGCTTGATCGAAAAAATATTTGACGGCGATGGGATAGTGCATGAGCCGCAGCTCGTCCATAAGCACGTGCTGCATTTCCTGATACGAAAGTTCTTCCATGACGACTCCTTTAGTATGGTAATGCAAGGAAAAACGCCCGGGCGTCCGGACTTGCGCCGGCGGCGCCGCGCCATCGGGCGACCGTAACGGCTTTGCGATGCTAGGGGAGGTAGCGATTTGGGCAAGGCACTGTCAACAACAAAGCGGCCTTGCCTGATTTATCACGTGAGGGGTGTTGCTTGAGGCCCGGGTCAGCAGCATACTTGTGAATTTCGGCACAAGCATGCTGCGATTATTGCGTTGCCGGAATACGGACAACCGCTGCTATCTTACGCTGATCCGGCATACACGGACACCATTTATACATAAAGCGTGATTCAGACATTGGGATACCCCACGGTCTGGGCCAGGGTGATGCGACTGGTCGCCGGCAGCCCCATGGCCGAGGCCAGGGCCGCCGTGTCGATGCTGGCCCGCACCACCGTGGCCAGGTCCATGGCCGCGCAGTAGAGGTAGACGTTCTGGCTGACAAAGCCCGTGTCCGTGCCGGCGTAAAAGAGCTTTTCCTCCGGCGTGGAGCCCGCCACCTTGGCCATGTCGGCCACATAGACGAGGTCGACCGGGGCCGTGGCGGCAAAGGCCTGCTTGCCGGTGGCGGCGCGCAGGTCGGCGTCCTTGACGCGGCTTAAGGCATGGTCCTTGGGCTCGTAGAGAAAAAGCCCGTCCGCCTTGGCCACGTAGACGGCGATTTCCTGGCGGTTCATGGCAGTGGGCGCGGTGTGCTTGCCGATTTCCGGGCGGTTGACGCCGTTCGCCGCCCACAAAAGGCCGGACAGCACCGCCTCGGGCAAGGGCCGGGCATCGAACTGCCGCCGGCTCTGCCGTTTTTGGAGCGCCTCCTCCAGGGTCTTGCCCCCGGGGATGGCCGGCGGGGGAAGCGCGACGCCGCTCGCGGCCAGACCCAGGCCGGGCGTGCCGCAACTCGCGGCCATGACGCCCGCCGCCAAGAGAAAGGTTCTGCGATCCATACGGGCACTCCTTGGACGCTTCGCGTCCTTGATTGCCTCTTAACGCCGGAGGTTCCGCCCGGCAATCGGAATCCGGCCCCCTTGCCTGGGCAGGGGAAAAGGACCATACCTTAAACCAGACGGCGAAACCTCCAACACCCGCGACCATCATGCCCGACCAGCCCGCCCCACGCGCCTCCCCTCTCCCTTGCGACGCCGGGTCCATGCTCGCCGCCCTGTGGGAAGCGGCCGGCGATATCGTTGTCGTCATCGACGCCGTGGGCCGTCTGGCGGCCATCAACGAAAGCGGCCTGCGGCTGCTCGGCCAAACCCGCGAACAGGCCGTGGGCAGCGACTGGTTCGATCTGGCCCTGCCGCCCAAGGACAACGACAATGCGCGCATTTTGCATCGCGCCCTTCTCGACGGCGAGTTGTCTCCCAAGGACCTGACGCAAAATCAGACCATCCGCACGGCCCTCGGCTGGCGGCGGTTGCGCTGGGGGCTGGGCCTCATCGACGGCCCGGACGGACAGCCGGCCATGGTGCTCGCCTGCGGGCGGGACGTGGACGCGCAGAGCCAGCTCGAAGCGGCCGTCCGGGAAAAGGAAGCCGAGTACCGCGACATCCTGGATGCGGCCAACGACGCCATTTTCATCCAGGACCCGGCCACGGGCCAAATCCTGGACGCCAACGAGCGCGCCGTGTCCCTTTATGGCTACGGCGTGGACGAACTGCGCCGGATAACGCCCGACGGCTTGAGCGCCGGCACTCCTCCCCACACCGGCGCGGCGGCCCTGGCCAAGCTCGACCAGGCCCGCCGCGGCCAGCCCCAGCTCTTCGAATGGCTGGCCCGCGACAAGACCGGCCGGCTTTTCTGGACCGAGGTCAACCTGCGCCATGCCGTGGTCCGGGGACAGGACCGCATCATCGCCGTGGTGCGCGACATCACCGAGCGCAAAAACGCCGAGCGGGCCTTGCGGGAGAGCGAAAAGAAATTCCGGCAACTGGCCGAAACCATCGGCGAGGTGTTCTGGCTGGCCTCCCCGGACGTAAAGCGCATCTTCTACGTCAGCCCGGCCTACGAAACCCTCTGGGGCAGGCCGCCGGTCAGCCTCTACGCCTCCCCGCAATCCTGGCTCGACAGCGTGCACCCCGAAGACCGGGACAAGGTGCTCGACCACATGACCCGCCTGGCCTCCGGCCCGCCCGCCCGGGGAATTTTCCCCGATTTCCGCGTGGTGCGCGACGACGGCAGCGTGCGCTGGGTCCAGGCCCGCTATTTCCCCGTGATCGGCGACTCCGGTGGGGTCTCCCGGCTCGCCGGCACCCTCGAGGACATCACCGACCGGGTCCAGACCCGCCTCGAGCTGGAGCGCGTCAACGAACGCCTGGAAGACATGGTGCGCAAACGGACCCAGACGCTCAACCGCATGAACGAGGAACTCATCCACGAAGTGCTGGAGCGCCGTGAGGCCGAGGCCTCCATGGCCCGGGCCAAGGAGGCGGCCGAGGCGGCCAGCCGGGCCAAATCGGCGTTTCTGGCCAATATCAGCCACGAAATCCGCACGCCCATGAACGGCATCCTCGGCATGGCCCAGATCCTCGGCCAAACCGGGCTCAGCGACGACCAGAAGGAATTCCTCAAGGATATCGAAGGATCGGCCTCATCGCTACTGGCGCTGATAAACGACCTCCTCGACTTCTCCAGGATCGAGGCCGAGCGCGTGGAGCTGGCCCACGAGGCCTTCGGCCTGCGCGCCGTGCTGGCCTCGGTGGAAGCCGCCATGGGCGCGCCGGCCCGGGAAAAGGGGCTCGAACTCTCCGTGGACATCTCCCCCGACGTGCCGGACATGCTCCTTGGCGACGCCGACCGCCTGCGCCAGGTGCTGACCAATCTCGTCGGCAACGCCATCAAGTTCACCGACCACGGCGGCGTGGTGGTCCAGGCGCAGTGCGTGGAAGCCTGCCGGCCGGCCGAGGCGATCACGCGCGGCATGCGCCAGGAGCTGCTCTTCTCCGTCAGCGACACCGGCATCGGCATCCTCCCCGAGGACACCTCCCGCATTTTCGAGGCCTTCACCCAGGCCGACGGCTCCTACACCCGGCGCTTCGGCGGCACGGGGCTGGGGCTGGCCATCACCCGACGGCTGGTGGCGCTCATGGGCGGGGAACTCGGGGTGGACAGCGTGCCGGACCAGGGCTCGGTGTTCACCTTCTCCCTGACGTTCGAACTGGAACCGCTCTCCCCCCGACATTGACGGGGCGTAGAAAACGTGCGCGAGCGGGGGCCCTTTATAAAGGCCCTTGCCTCGCGCGCGCCTTCCCTCCCCGATCCTGCTTTCCGAAGAATGGTGTCGCGCGGCCGCCTACCGCCGCAGCCGCTCCACGGCGCGCTGGATGAAGCAGTACAGCGCCGGCACGAAATAGACGCCAAGGATGGTGGCCGCGACCATGCCGCCGAAGACCGCCGTGCCGAGGGCATGGCGGCTGGCCGCTCCCGCGCCGGTGGCGACCATCATCGGCACCACGCCGAGGATGAAGGCGAAGGAGGTCATGAGGATCGGCCGAAACCGCAGCCGCGAGGCCGAAACGGCGGCCTCCTCCGGCGCATCCCCGGCCTCCCGGCGCATCTTGGCGAATTCCACGATCAGGATGGCGTTCTTGGCGGCCAGGCCGATGAGCATGACCAGCCCGATCTGGGCGTAGACATTGTTGTCGAGCCCCCGCAGCATCTGCGCGCCCATGGCCCCGAACACCGCCAGCGGCACGGCCAGGATGACCGCGAAGGGCACGGCCCAGGATTCGTACTGGGCGGCCAGGACCAGAAACACCATGACCAGGGCCAGGGCGAAGATGTAGATGGACTGGCTGCCGGAGCGGACTTCCTGGAAGGCGATGCCGGTCCAGTCGTAGCCGAAGCCCTGGGGCAGGTCCTTTTGGGCCAGCCCCGCCATGGCGGCCAGGGACTGGCCCGAGGAGAACCCGGGCGGGGTCGCGCCGGAAATCTCCACGGTCCGGAAAAGGTTGTAGCGGCGGATGTATTCCGGCCCGCGAATGGACTTCGTCCGGCCAAGGGTGCTTAAGGGCACCATCTCCCCCTCGGCGGCGCGCACGTAAAAGCGCTCGATGTCGCGCGGACTGGTGCGGAAACGCGGCTCGGCCTGGAGCATGACCCGGTAGGTGCGGCCGAACTTGTTGAAGTCGTTGACGTAGAGGCCGCCGAGATAGGTCTGGAGCGCCTCGAACACGTCGCTTGGCGGGATGCCGAGGGTCTGCACCTTGTCGCGGTCGAGGTTGTAGAAAAGCTGGGGCACGTCCACGCTGAAGTCGGAAAAGACGCCGGTCACGGACGGCAGCCGCCGGGCCGCGTCCATGAAGCCATAGGCCACCCTGGCCAGCTCCTCCACCTTGCCGCCGGCGCGGTCCTGCAACTCGAACTGAAAGCCGCCGGTGGTGCCGAGGCCGGGAATGGGCGAGGGGTTGAAGGCCATGACCACGGCCTGCTGGATGCCGGCAAAAAAGCGCCTGGCCCGGTCCATGGCCGCTTCCAGGGAGAGCTCCGGCGTTTTCCGCTCGTCCCAGGGCTTTAATATGACGAACAGGGCGCTGGCATAGGAGCTGTAGGTGGCGGTCAGCAGGTTGTAGCCGCCAAGGGACAGGACGTCGGCCACGGCCGGGTCGGCGGCGAGGTGTTCCTCCATGCGCTTGACCACCGCCTCGTTGCGCTCCAGGGACGCGCCCTCGGGCAACTGGGCGTTGACGATGAAATAGCCCTGGTCCTCGTCGGGAACAAACCCCGTGGGCACCGTGGTCAGCAGCCAGTAGGTGCCGCCGACAAGCGCCCCGAGGGTGACGAGCGTGACGAGAAAGAGCCTGATGGCCGCGCGCACCCCGGCCGTGTAGCCGTTGGTGGTGGCGGCAAAGAGGCGGTTGAAGCCGCGGAAAAATGCCCCGAGCGGCCCCTTGGGCGTGCCGGCCGGACGCAGGATCAGCGCGCAAAGCGCCGGCGAAAGGGTCAGGGCGCAGATGGCCGAGAGGGCCACGGACACGGCCAGGGTCAGGGCGAACTGCTGGTAGAGCCGGCCCGTCACCCCGCCCATGAAGGCCACGGGCACGAAGACCGAGATCAAAACCAGCGAGATGGCCACGACCGGCCCGGCCACCTCGGCCATGGCCGCCTTGGTGGCCTCCCGGGCGGGCAGCCCCTCGTGGTCGATCTTGTGCTGCACCGCCTCCACCACCACGATGGCGTCGTCCACGACAATGCCGATGGCCAGCACCAGTCCGAACAGCGTCAGCGTGTTGATGGAAAAGCCGAAGAGCTGCATGAAGGCGAAAGCCCCGACCAGGGACACCGGCACGGTGAGCATGGGGATGAGCGTGGCCCGGGCGTTTTGCAAAAAGACGTAGACCACGAGCAGGACCAGAAAAACGGCTTCGAACAGGGTTTTTATGACCTCGTGGATGGAGGCGTTGACGAACTTGGTCGTGTCGTAGGGAATGGTGTAAGCGACGCCGGAGGGGAAATAGGTCGCCTGCTCGGCCATGATGGCCCGGATCCGCTTGACCACCTCCAGGGCGTTGGCCCCGGGCAGCTGGAAAATCTGGATGGTGCAGGTGGGCTTGCCATTCAGGCGGGTAAAGGCGGTGTAGCTCTGGCTGCCGAGGTCCACCCGGCCCACGTCGCGCACGCGCACGAGCTGCGCCCCCTTGCCCGAGCGCACGATGATGTCGGCGAATTCCTCGGGATCGGCCAGACGTCCCTTGACCTGGACCGTGAGCTGGAACTCCTGGCCCGGCGGAGCCGGGGGCATGCCGATCTGGCCGGCCGGGGCCTGGACGTTTTGCTGGCGGATGGCGTTGGCCACGTCCGAGGCGGTAAGCCCCAGGCGCGCCAGCTTGTCCGGGTCGAGCCAGACCCGCATGCTGTAGTCGCGCTCGCCGAAAACGGCCACATTGCCCACGCCCGGCACCCGGGCCAGGGCATCCGTAATATTTATTTTTGCGTAGTTGTTGAGAAAAAGCGTATCGCGGCTACCGTCCGGGGAATTCAGGTTGATGACCAGCAGCATGTCCGGGGACTGCTTTTTGACCGAGATGCCGCGCCGGACGACTTCGGAGGGCAGGCGGGAATTGGCCAGGGCCACGCGGTTTTGCACGTCCACCGTGGCCAGGTCGAGGTCGCGGCTGATGTCGAAGGTGACGTTTAAGACCATGCGTCCGTCGTTGGAGCTGACGGAATTCATGTAGAGCATGTCCTGGGCGCCGTTGACCTCCTGCTCGATGGGGGTGGCCACGGACTCCTCCACCACCTGGGCGCTGGCGCCGTCGTAGGTGGCCGTCACCTGGACCGTGGGCGGCACGATCTGGGGGTACTGGGCGATGGGCAGGGTCAGGATGCAGATCGCCCCGACCAGGGTGATGACGATGGACAACACGGCCGAAAACACGGGCCGCTCAATGAAGAAATTGACCATGACCGTTCGCCCCCCTCAGGCTTGCGTTCCTGCCACTCCCCCTCTCCCCGGCCCAGGCAATACGCCCCATACTTTTGCAAGCGATCGCCGCATCTTCCCTTCCATCCTCCACCAATCGGCCGTCGACGCATTCCCCTTGAAAAGTTTTTGGGGAGGGTGGGGGTCCGGGGGAGGGAACCCCTTTTTTCAAAAAGGGGTTCCCTCCCCCGGCTCCTTACTCTTTTCCTCCCCCCTCCTTGGCCGGCGGCGGCGCGACCTTGACGACGACGCCGGGGCGAACCTTGGTCACGCCCTCGACCACGACCACATCATCCGGGGTCAGGCCCGAGTCGATGACAAAGGAGCCGTTCTGGCCGCCGCCGATGGTCACGGCCTTGGCCTCGATCTTGTTCTCCGGGCCGACCACGTAGACCGACTTGCTGCCCTGGACGTCGACGATGGCCCGCTGGGGCACGAGCAACGCGCCCTTTCTGTTTTCCAAAAGCACCCGGACCTTGCCGAACTGACCGGGCTTCAGGATGCCGTCGGGGTTGGGGAACACGCCGCGCACGCCGAGGGTGCCGGTCTTGGCGTCCACGGCCCGCTCGGCCATGTCCGCCTCGCCGGCCAGGGGATAGACCGAATCGTCGGCCAGGATGAGCGTCAGCGGAAAATCCTGGGCCTTGCCGCCGTTGCCGGCCTGCATGGCCTTGACCAGCTCCAGGTAATCACGTTCGCTGATGGAGAAATCGACGTAGATGGGGTCGGTGGAGGATATTTCGGCCAGAAGCGTGTTGTCGCCCTTGCCGACCAGGTTGCCGACATTGACGAAGGCCTTGCCGATGCGCCCGGTGATGGGCGCGGCGATCCGGGTGTAGCCGAGGTCGCGCTCGGCCGTTTCCACGGCGCTCTTGGCGCTTGTCACACCCGCTTCGAGCTCGTGCTGCCGGGTGAGCTTGGTATCGTATTCGTCGCGGCTGACCGCGCCCTGCTTATAAAGCTTTTCGAAGCGCGTGAAATCGACCTGCGCCCTGGACAGAAGCGTCTGCTGCCGGGCCAGCTCGGCCCGGGCCTTTTGCAGGCTCTCCTGGTACTGGCGGGGTTCGATGACAAAAAGCAGGTCGCCTTTTTTCACCATGGAGCCTTCGGTGAAGAGCCGCTCCTTGAGATAGCCCTCCACCCGGGCCCGGATGTCCACGTTCTCCTTGGCCGCCAGCCGTCCCACATATTCGGCGTAAACCGGCACGTCGGCCACGACCGGCTTTTGGGCCGCGACCATGACGGCCACGGCTTGCGGCGCGGCGGCCTTCGTCTTGTCGGCGTCCCCGTTGCCGCAGCCCCAAAGCAGGAAAAGACCCAACACCGCCGGCAACAGACAGGCAGGAAACGGGACCGGAATGCGACGCGGGCTCGGGGGCATGCGCAACTCCTTGTTTCGAAAATACCAGGAAAGAGACTTTATGCTTCGAATACGGCATTTTTCCGTATTCCGGCAACCCCCGGCCGCAACTGTTTCCAACATCGCCGAAAATGCCCTTCGCGGCATGGGCCGGCCTGGGCGTTTCCCCGGCGGCAAGATCGCGCATTTTCCCCTCCATCGTGGGAAACGACGCGCGCGCGACGAGGTCGTCACGGATAAACCGCCTCCCGTGACGGTTTACTCTATCGGGGAAAAAACATAGAAAATGAACGCAACCCATAACCCGGGAGACAACCATGCGTCGCATCATCGGCATCGCCTGCATCGCGGCCCTGACCCTGTGTCTTTGCGCCTGCAACGGCCTCAACGCCATCGGCCCCAAGGAAGCCACAGGAAAGCCCTCGGTCTACGCCAAGGTCGTCAAAGCCCCCGACCCGCTGCTTGTCGGCTGCTACGTCAGAAGCCGGCCCAGCGAGTACAACCGGCCCAACAAATACGAGTTCTGCCTGGTGAAGGAAGGCGACGGCTACGCCATGCTCTACTACGTGATGGACGGCAAGACGCTGGCGACGTTCAAGGATTGGACCGGGGCCGTCATCAACGGCGACTCGGTCACGGCGGAGTACGACGGCTCACGTTATTTCGTCAAAGACGGCAAGGTGTGGCAGATGACCACCACCGGCGGACCGCACCGCATGCTGCGTATGGACTAAGCGGCGCGAAAAGGCGAGGATGATCGGACGAACTGCCGGTGTGCCTGACCTCCAGGCAAAGGGGAAAACATGTCCGGACGGATGTGGGTGTTTTTGGGCGGCGTGGCTTGTTCCCTGCTCCTGGGCGTTTTGGCCGGCTGGCTTTTGGACGCGCCGGGGACGGCCCTGCTCGGCGGGGCCTTTCCGGCCGCCGTGGCCGTTGCCGGCGGACTCGTCGCCGCGCGGGAACGGCGCAAGACCCTGGTGGGCCTGGAAAACGTGCTGGCCGACATCGAGGCCGGACGCACGCCGGCCGAAGAGGCCGCGCCGCCCGAACTGGCCGGGGCAATCGCCGCCCTGGCCCTGTCCTCCCGCACCACGCGGGGCTTTTTAAACGGCATCACGAGCGGCCTGCCCATCCCCTTCCTGCTCGTCGACCCCGACGAACGCACGCTTTACACCAACGAAGCAACCATGCGCATGCTCGAGATCGACGCGCCGCCGTCGAGCCAGACCGGGCGCACCCTGGCCGAGGTCTTTTACAACGAAACAGGCCGTGAAACCGTGGTCGGCAAGGCCATGCGCCAGGACATGGTCTTCTCCAACAAGGAAGTGACCATCACCGGGCACAAGGGCGGCCGGCGCAACGTCTTCTACAACGTCTTTCCCCTCAAGGACGCGGCCGGGACGGTCATCGGCGGGCTGTGCCTCTACCTCGACGTCACCGAGCTGCGGACCAAGGAGGACACCCTCTGCCGGCAAAACGAGCGCACGACGGCCCGGGCGGCGAGGGCCGGCGAACTGGCCGGCGACCTGGCGGGCACGGCCAAGATCCTGACCGAGCGGGTGGACCAGGCCAGCCGGGCCGCCCGCGACCAGCGCGAACGCCTGGAGCGTGTGGGCGAGGCCGTGGAGCAACTCGGCCGCTCCTCCCGCGACATTGCCGAACAGGCCGGCCAGACCGCCGCCGCGGCCGGCCAGACCCGGGAACGCGCGGCCGCGGCGGCGGACGTCATGGGCAAGGTGCTCGCGGGCATGCGGCAACTGTCCGAAAAGGCCGGCGACCTCGGCGGCCACATGGAAACCCTCTCCGGCCAAGCCAAGGAGGTCGGCGGCATCCTGGACGTCATCTCCGACATCGCCGACCAGACCAACCTGCTGGCCCTAAACGCCGCCATCGAGGCGGCCCGGGCCGGCGAATCCGGCCGGGGCTTCGCCGTGGTCGCCGACGAGGTCAGGAAGCTGGCTGAAAAGACCATGGCCGCCACCAAGGAGGTCGGGCGCAACGTCACGGCCATCCGCGACAGCGCCGAGACCAACAACCGGGTCACCGGCGAGGCTGTGGCCCTGGTCGCGGCGACCACCGGCATCGCCGGCGAGGCCGGAGAGGCGCTCAACGCCATCCTGGGACTGGCGGATACGACCTCGACCCATGTGCGCGCCATTGCCGAAGCGGCCGCGTCGCAGACCGCCGCCGGCGACGAGGCCGGTCGCCATGGCGGGGAAATCGCCGGCGCGGCCGCCGACACCAGCCAGGCCATGGACGCCTCGGCCCGGGCCGTGGCCGACCTGGCCCGCGTGGCGGCCGACCTGGAAGCGCTTTTCATCGAGAACGACGCCATCGGATGACACTCGCCTCCTTTCAGGCTATGAGGCTCCCATGTGGGAGACCATTCTTGCTTTCGTCCTGCTTTTCCTGATTCTAAGCGTATGTTTATGGTTTTTTATCCGCCAAAGCGTACGCAAGCGCCATGACGTCATCGCCCCGGGCAAATTCGATTTCGACGCGTTCAAAGCCCGCGAGATCAACCGCCGGGGCATCCACGACAGGACCCGTTTCGGCAACAAGCATTAACCGTAAAGGGGCCGTCCACACACACGGCCAGGGCCGAGGCCGGCGCGCCCGGGCAAGGCCGTGTTCCAAGGAGTCCGCCATGTTTCGCTGCCGCGCCTTCGTCCTTTTCGCCCTGCTGCTTTTGGCCGCGCCGACCGCCGTCCGGGCCGAAGCGCCGTCCAACCTGGCCGGCGTCACCCTCGGCGACACGGCCAAAAGCTACAGGGGCCGCCTCACCATCGCCCGGGAACGCCCGGTCAAAAACGCCCCCTGGGTGCGCCGCATTCCCCTGAGACCCGACAAGTATTTCGCCTCGGGCTACGTCCTGGTCGGCACCTGCGCCGCGCCGGGGCGGGTGGCCAGGATCAAGGCCCGCTACCGGGACGGGAACCTGGATTTCTTCCGCCGGATCAGCGGCGATCTGCTTGCGCGCTACGGCGACCCGACCGAATACAAGGGCGAACTCGACGGCCGCATCATGGGCAACAAATGGGGCTTCACCGATCCCTGGACCCGCCCGGTCAGCCTCATCGTGCAGCACGTGGAGGGCGAGGACCCGGAAACCGGCGCCGGCAACACCATCAAGCTCACCAACTGGGGACTGCTCGAAGCCGAGCGAGCCTGCTGGCAGGAGCGCCACCCCGCGCCAACCCGCAAAAAAAAGGCCACCGGCAAGGACCACGGCTATATTCCCCGATAAGCTTCCCCGGACTTGCCAAACCGGGACGAAACGTGTTTACCATGTCGCCAAACCACTACGAGGTGCAGCATGAGCATGGTCGACTTGTTTCAAACGGCTGACTGGAAAAAGGAAAAGCACGTTCCGGTGATCGAATGCCCGGCGCAGGTCCCAGGGGACGGCTTTTTCGACGTGCGCGTCTCTCTGGGCAAGGAAATCGCCCACCCCAACACCACCGAGCACCACATCCGCTGGATACGGGTCTATTTCAAGCCCGAAGGCGGAAAGTTCGCCTACGAGGTGGGCAGCTTCGAGTTCACCGCCCACGGCGAGGCCGTCGAAGGCCCCAACACCGGCCCCGTCCACACCTTCCACGGCGTGACCTTCTCCATGAAGACCACCGCCCCCGGCACCCTGACCGCCGCCGCCTACTGCAACATCCACGGCCTGTGGGAAGCCTCCCAGGTCATCAGCCTGGCCTAAGCCTAGCAGCCTGGGGGAGGCCCTTTCTGAAGAAAGGGCCTCCCCCAGCCCCCCCAAAGATTTTTAATAGTAACAGTATGTTACCCGTACAACATCCATAAAGGCATAACATTGGGAAAGGGAGCGCGCGCAAGGGGAGATCCCGTTGTAAAGGGTTTCCCTTCGCTCGTCCTGACAGGAGTATCGCCATGGAATACGTACACATTCCGGATACGGATCTGACGGTTTCCCGGGTGGCGCTCGGCACCTGGGCCATCGGCGGCTGGATGTGGGGCGGCAGCGACGAGCGGGAGGGCATCGCCACCATCCACGCCGCCCTGGACGCCGGGGTCACCCTGATCGACACCGCCCCGGTCTACGGCTTCGGCCGGTCCGAGGAAATCGTGGGCAAGGCCCTCAAGGAATACGGGCGCCGCGATAAGGTGCGCATCTCCACCAAGGTCGCCCTGGCCTGGAAGGACGGCCAGGTCAGCCGCGACGCCAGCCCCGCCCGCATCGAGGCCGAGGTCGAGGATTCGTTGCGTCGGCTTGGCGTCGAGACCATCGACATCTATTTCGTGCACTGGCCGGACGGCAAGGTGCCCTTCGAGGAAACGGCGGCCGCCCTGGAGCGGCTGCGGCTGTCGGGCAAGGTGCGCTGCGTCGGGGTGAGCAACTACGACCCGGCCCAGATGGAGGCCTTTCGCGGCCGGGGCAGGCTGTCGTTTTGCCAGCCGCCCTACAACCTGTTCGAGCGGGACATGGAAACCGCCATCCTGCCCTACTGCAAGCGGCACGGCGTGGCGCTCATGACCTACGGAGCGCTTTGCCGGGGGCTTTTGTCCGGGACCATGGGGCCGGACCGGGAATTTACCGGCGACGACCTGCGCCGGTTCGACCCCAAATTCGCCATGCCCCGGTTCGGGCAATACCTCGGCGCGGCCGAGGCCCTGGCCGCCTGGGCCAGGCAGCGCCACGGCAAGGAACTCCTCCCCTTCGCCGTGCGCTGGGTCCTGGACCAGGGCGTCGAGGTGGCCCTGTGGGGCGGCCGCCGGCCGGCCCAGATGGCCCCCATCGGCGACATCTTCGACTTTGCGCTCACGGCCGCCGATTTCGAGGCCGTCAACCGCATCCTGGCCGAACACGTGACCGACCCCGTCGGCCCGCAGTTCATGGCCCCGCCGGAATAATCCCCGGTTCGCCGGCAGGCCGCCCCGGGCTCCGCGCGGCCTGCCCCACCAGCTTGAAGGATGAGGATTCTCCATGCAGCCCAGCATCTTCGACGACAGCCTGAGGACCGGCTTTGAGGTCATCGACGAGCAACACCGGATGTTTTTGGACATGCTTTCCGAACTGGGGGAGCAGATACAGGCGGGGCACCATCGGCAGGGCGTGCTGAACGCCTTCCAGGGCATGCAGGCCTATGCCGACGGGCATTTTACCGACGAGGAAGCCACCATGGCCGGCTACGACTACCCGGATCTCGCGGACCATCGCCGCCAGCACGACACCTTCCGTCGCATGACGCGGGACCTGGGAAAGCGCACCGGCGAGGGCCCGGGACTTTTGTCCCTGGAAACGCTCGAATACCTGGGAACCTGGTTCGTCGGCCACATCCGCAACGACGACCAGCGCTTCGCCGCCTTCGCCCGGGAACACGGGCCGCGTGCCTGACGCCGGGAGGCGCTTTCGCGCTAAGGCGATTTACCGAAACGCGTCCATGCCGTACCATGCCGTGGCCCCGCCTTTCCGCCACAGCCAAGGAGGACGCGCATGGCCGCAGACCGGGTCGCCGAGGAAAAACGCTACGAGCACCTCAGTCCCTTCGAGCTGAAAAACAAGCTGGCCGATCTGGCCAAAACCAACCATGAGAAGATGATGATCAACGCCGGCCGGGGCAATCCCAACTGGATCGCCACCGCCCCGCGCGAAGCCTATTTCCTGTTCGGCGGCTTCGCCCTGGAGGAAGGCCGGCGCGTCATGACCCGGCCGGGCATGGCCGGCGTCCCCGAGCGGGGCGGCTGCGGGAAAAGGCTTTTGGCCTACTGCGACGCCAACGCGGACAAGCCCGGGGCGCGCTTTCTCGCCGACGCCTGCCGCTTTGCCACCGACCGGCTCGGCCTTGACGGCGACGCCTTCGCCTACGAGATGGCCGACGCCATCCTGGGCGACCACTATCCGAGCCCGGACCGGGCCCTGCCCCTGACCGAAAAAATCGTCCGGGCCTATCTCGACACCGTGCTCTTCGACGGCCGTCCCCCGGCCGGCGGCATGGACCTCTTTCTCACCGAAGGGGGCACGGCCGCCATCAGCTACCTTTTCAATACGCTCAAGGAAAATGGCCTGCTCACGCCCGGCGACACCCTGGCCATCGCCACGCCCATCTTTTCCCCCTACCTCGAGATTCCGCCCCTGGCCGACTACGCCCTGACCAGCGTGCGCGTCGCCATGGACGAAAACCTCGGCTGGCAGTTCCCGGAAGCCGAACTGGAAAAGCTGGCCGATCCGGCGGTCAAGGCGTTTTTCCTGGTCAACCCGTCCAACCCGCCCTCGGTCAGCCTTTCAAGGGAGTCCCTGGAGCGCATCGCCGACCTCGTGGCCACCCGTCGCAAGGACCTCGTGATCCTCACCGACGACGTCTACGGTTCCTTTGTCGACGGGTTTACCTCCCTGGCCGCCCTGGCTCCCCGAAACACCATCCTGGTCTATTCCTACTCCAAGTATTTCGGTTGCACCGGCTGGCGGCTCGGGGTCATCGGCATCGCCCGGGACAACGCCCTCGACCCCATGATCGCCGCCCAGCCCGAAGCCAGGCGCAAGGCCCTGCGGCAACGCTACGCCTCCATCACCACCGATCCGGACGGCTTGCGGCTCATCGACCGACTGGTGGCCGACAGCCGGGCCGTGGCCCTAAACCACACCGCCGGCCTGTCCACGCCCCAGCAGGCCATGATGGTCTTTTTCTCCCTGGCCGAACTGCTTGACGCCGGGGCGCGCTATAAAAAGGAGGCCCAGGGGCTCCTGGCCGAACGCTACGCCGCGCTCTACCGGGGCCTCGGCGTCGCGCCGCCGGCCGACGGCCCCGGCTGCGCCCGCTACTACGCCACCATCGACATCCACAAGCTGGCGGCCTCGCGCTACGGCCGGGACTTCGACGACTGGCTGCGCGAGACCCACGAGCCCATCGACTTCGTCTGGCGGTTGGCCCGGGAAAAGGACGTGGTGCTCATGGACGGCGGCGGCTTCGCCGGCCCCACCATGTCCGTGCGCGTGTCCCAGGCCAACCTGGACACGCCGCAGTACGAACGGATCGGCCAGGCCGTAAGCGAGCTGCTCGAGGACTACAAACGCGAGTGGGACGCGAGGTAAGAAATGAAAAGAAGAGAAATGCGAGAGGGGAAACCCTTTAAAAAGGGTTTCCCCTCTCGCGCTCTCCCCTTCCGAAATTTTTTACCGGAAATCCATGTTGGGAAGAGGCACACCGGGGAGACACAAGGCACACGATTTTACAACCCCGCGTGATGGATTGCTTTTTTTCCGCACCCCTGGGACAAGACGCGCCAAGGGAGGAAGCGGTATGGACACGACGCAATCCGAAACCTACGCCCGTCTGCTCGAAGAGGCGGGCCGCTTTCACGGCGACGTCTGCCGGGGGATCAGGATCGGCACCCGCATGACCATGGCCGGCCTGCGGGAGATCGGCATCGCCGACCCCAAGGGCGCGGACCGCAAGAATCTGATCGTCTTCGTGGAGATCGACCGCTGCGCCACGGACGCCATCATGGCCCTGACCGGCTGCCGGCCCGGCAAGCGCACCATGAAGGTGCTCGATTACGGCAAGATGGCGGCCACGTTCGTCAACCTGCGCACCGGGGCCGCCGTGCGCGTGACCGAGCGCGAGGACGGCCCGGACAAGGACGCCGCCCCGGCGCTTTTGGCCACGATCCCTGACGAGGCGCTTTTCCGCCTGACCCCGGTCGCCGTTCCCCTACGCCCCGAGGACCTGCCCGGCCGGCCGGTGCGGGCCTGCCTGTGCGCGCGCTGCGGCGAATCGGTCCTCGACGGCCGCGAAATCGTTTTCGGCGGGGAGACGCTGTGTCGGGCCTGCTTCGAGGGACGCAGCTATTATTCCCCCTCGGCCTGACGCCGGGTTGCCAAAGCCTCCCTCCGTACCCCTTGTGACATTTGCGTCCGCATTATTGCGATTCCGGTGATTATACGTTACGGCCCGGAGGTCCGCTGCCACGGACGTTTGTTCATTTTTTCACAGGGGGAATCATGAAACGTCCGCTGTTGTTCGCCGTCATCGTCGTCAACGCCGTCCTCCTCATCGCAAGTGCCTTGGCCGGCGGCATTCTTTCCTATTGCCTCCTGGCTCTTGCCTTCATCCTCGTCTCGGGCTTTTTGTTGTGGGTCCAGGGACGATTGGAAGCGACGTTCACCCGCATCGGCCACATGTTCGCCTCGGTCGCGTCGGCCACTTTCGACTACGATCTGGAGGACGACCCCGTGCTTCGCGTCGACGCCCTGCGCGAGACCGTCGAGCCTCATGAAAAGGCCATCAAGGAACGCCTGAGCAAGGACGAGGCCATGCTCGGCAACATCATCACGCCCATGGCCATTGTCGGGGAAGACGGCAAGATCAAATGGGTCAACGAGCATATGGTGCGCCTGACGGAAAACGAGGGCACGCCGGAGAGCCACGTGGGCAAGAGCTTTTCCCGTTTCTTCTACAACGAGGAATGCGATACCGTGGCCGACAAGGCCATCCGCGAACGCTCCCGCCAGAGCTCCAAGACGGAATTCGACACCCACAAGGGCAACCGCAAATACATCAGCATTTTCGCCACCCCGATCCTGGACTTCGACGGCAACCTCATCGGCGGCTTCGTGTCCGTGGCCGACTTCACGGGCGTGGTGCTCAAGGAACGCACCATCACCGAACAAAACCACCGCATCGCCCAGGGCGTGTCCGAAGCCACGGCCGTGGCCGAGTCCCTGGCCGAAGCGGCCGAACAGATGACCAGCCACATCGCCCAGTCCACCGAGGGCATGGAAGAGCAGCGCGCCCGCACGGCCGAAGTGGCCACGGCCATCGAAGAGATGAACGCCACCATTCTCGAGGTGGCCAGAAACGCCGGCGACGCCGCCGCGACGGCCAGCAAGGCCAACGCCATGGCCACCACCGGCTCGGATCTCGTGGCCAAGGTCATAAGCGTGATGGAGTCGGTCAACGTCAAGGCGGCCGGGCTCAAATCCGAAATGCAGGACCTCGGCGGCCAGGCCCAGGGCATCGGCCAGATCATGCAGGTCATCTCCGACATCGCCGATCAGACCAACCTGCTGGCGCTCAATGCCGCCATCGAAGCGGCCCGGGCCGGCGAGGCCGGACGTGGTTTCGCGGTCGTGGCCGACGAAGTGCGAAAACTCGCCGAAAAGACCATGACCGCCACCAAGGAAGTGAGCAGCTACATCCAGGCCATTCAGGAAAGCGCCCGGCGCAACATGTCCGCCACCGACGAGACCACCCAGGGCATCGAGGACGCCGACAATCTGGCCCACGAAGCCGGCGACGCGCTGCACCAGATCCTCAATTTCGTGGAAAAAACCTCGGATCAGGTGCGTGGCATCGCCACCGCCGCCGAACAGCAGTCCGCCACCTCCGAGGAGATCAACCGCTCCACCGACCACATCAACCGCATCGCCGGGGATACCGCCGGGTCCATGACCCAGACCTCCTCCGCCGTGACCAGCCTGGCCCATCTGGCGGCGGACCTCAAAACGTCCATGACGCGCATGCGTTTGGAATAGCCGTTTTCCTTCCGGATGGACCCGGTCGGCGCGGCCGTCCGGGCCATCGGATGCCATGACGATATCAGGGGCGCGGGAAACCGCGTCCTTTTCTTGCGCGGCCCGGCCAAAACGTGCACAATGCCCGGAAATATGGGCGGCTTGCGTCGGCGCTGCCTCGCCACAGGAACCACACTGCCAAGGAGTCCCCATGCCCAAAGCCACCAGCTTCACGCTTTTCAGCGGCGGCGCCCAGGGCGCCGAAGCCGAGTTCGGCCGCCAGGCCGAGAGCTACGGCGTCCAGGAAGTCAACTACACGTTCGAAGGGCACCGCATCGAACGCACCCGCGGCATCCGCGTCCTGACCCAGGAGGAACTGGCCAAGAAGGACGTGAGCCTCACCTACGTGTCCAAGCTTTTGGCGCGCAAATTTTCCAACGGCCCGCAGATCCGCATGGTCCTGCGCACCATCATGCACCAGGTCGACGCCGGCCTGGAGATTTTCGTGGTGGGAAGCATCCAGGAGGACGGCACGGTCAAGGGCGGCACCGGCTGGGGCGCGGAATTCGCCAAGATCTGCAACAAGCCGCTTTACGTCTTCTGCCAGCAAAAGGCCGGCTGGTTCACCTGGGAAAACGACGCCTGGACCGCAGTGGCCGCGCCGACCATCACCCAGACCCATTTCACGGGCACCGGCACCCGCTTTCTCGAGGAGTCCGGCAAGACGGCCATCGCCGACCTGTTCGCCCGCTCCTTCGCCTAAAATCGCGCATCCCGGGGGAGGCGGACGCGTCCGTTTCCCCCGGGACGAAAAGAGCCCTGCCCCCCACCTCGCCGGCGGCGTCGAAGGCCCTGCCGACAAGCCGATCAGCGTCCGTCGAACGCGTCGAGATGCGCGAAAAAACGCGCGGCGTCCGTTGCGTCGTTGTAGCAGTGCGGCGACAGGCGGATGCGCCCGTTTCGAAGCGACACGGCAACATTGGCGCCCATCAGCGCCTTGTACAGGCCCGGGGCGTCGGGATGCTCGAACACGAGAATGCCCGAGCGCTCCCCGGGCGTCAGGGGCGAGGGGACGCAAAGCCCCCTTTCGGCGAGCCCGGCGGCCAGGATGTCGGCGATGGCGAAAATGCGGCGGGCGACCTCTTCCCGGCCGAGCTCCTCGAACAAGGCAAGCGACGCGCCGTAGGCGGCGATACCGGCGATGTCCTGGGTCCCGGCCTCGAAACGGCCGGCCCCGGCCTTCAGGCGAAAGGTCATGCCGAGTTCCTCGGCGTCGCGCATGGAGCGCCAGCCGGCCATGACCGTACCGAGGGCGGCATCGGCCCCCGGCGCCACGTAGAAGATGCCGAGCCCCATGGGTCCGAGCTGCCATTTGTGGCAGCCGGCGGCCAGAAAATCCACGCCCAGCTCGGCCACGTCCGTGGGCAGCGCCCCCAGGCTCTGAATGGCGTCCAGACAATAAAGCGCCCCCGCCTCCCGGCAAAGCGCTCCAAGTTCCGCCGCCGGCAGGCGCACGCCCGTGGTCCAGTCCACCGTCGCCGCCACCACCAGTTTACACCCCGGGATCAGCTTTCGCACCGCGTCCATGTCCAGGCGGCCGTCGTGCTTGGGCAGTTCCACGACGCCCACGCCGTGATCGGCCAGATTGTCGAAGGGAAAGCGCACGGTGGGAAAATCCGGCCAGGTCACGGCCACCTTGTCCCCCGGCTTCCAGTCGAGGCCGCCGGCCACGAGCGACAACCCGTGGGAGGTGTTACCGGTAAAGGCCACCCGGTCGGGCGTGGTCCGAAGGAGCCGCGCCGCCCCTTCCCTGGCCGCGGCCACAGCCGCCTGCCAACGGAAATAATCGGCCGAGCCCCGCCGCCACCGGTCCTCGTACACGGCCTGTCCGGCGGCGCAGGCGCGCCCGGGCAGAGGCGAGACGGCCGCATGGTTGAAATAGACCGCTTCGGCCACAACCGGAAACTCCTCACGCAACCGGGCCTGATCCATGACGCCTCCTTGAAACAAAAAAAGGAAAGAGCATGCGAAAGGGGAAACCCTTTAAAAAGGGTTCTCCCCTCTGCGCTCTCCCCTTCCTAAATTCCTTCATTCTTGCGGCGCGGTACTCAATTAAACCGCCAACCACAATAAAAAAAATGAAATAGCGGCAGGTTACTATGAAAAGTCTTTGAAAAGGGGTTTGGGGGAAACCTTTCTGAAGAAAGGTTTCCCCCAGCTTCTTCCCTAAAAACGCTCGAAATCGTCGTCCTTGTCGTCGAGGTCGATGCCGACGCCGCCCGAGGCCTTCTTGGCGCCGGCTGCGGGCGCCGGCTTCTTGGCGGCCGATCGGTGGGCGGCGGGCAGCGCCTTGACCGTCCGGACCTGCCGGCGTCCCGTGCCGTCCACCCGGAAGAAGGCCATGGTGCTTTGGAGCTGCTCGGCCTGGCTCGAAAGCTCTTCG
The DNA here is from genome assembly GCF_000179555.1 of Solidesulfovibrio fructosivorans JJ]. Classification (NCBI taxonomy): domain Bacteria; kingdom Pseudomonadati; phylum Thermodesulfobacteriota; class Desulfovibrionia; order Desulfovibrionales; family Desulfovibrionaceae; genus Solidesulfovibrio; species Solidesulfovibrio fructosivorans. Next base: position 23,613 of record NZ_AECZ01000028.1, on the reverse strand, counting down.
GAGGTGGAGGCCATCTCCTCGGAGGCCGAGGCGTTTTGCTGCACCACTTGGTCGAGCTGCTGGATGGCCTTGTTGATCTGGTCGGCCCCGGAGTTCTGTTCCTGGCTGGCGGCGGCGATTTCCTGCACAAGGTCGGCCGTGCGCTGGATGTCGGGCACCATCTTGGTCAGCATGGAGCCGGCCTGTTCGGCCACCTGGACGCTGGAAGAGGACAGCTCGGAGATTTCGGCCGCGGCCGAGCCGCTGCGTTCGGCGAGTTTTCTCACCTCGGCCGCCACCACGGCGAAGCCCTTGCCGTGTTCGCCGGCCCTTGCGGCCTCGATGGCGGCGTTTAAGGCCAGCAGGTTGGTCTGGCGGGCGATCTCCTCGATGATGGAGATCTTTTCGGCAATGTTTTTCATGGCCGCCACGGCCGAGATAACGGCCTCGCCGCCCTCACGGGCGTCCTGGGCCGCCTTGACCGCGATGGACTGGGTCTGCTGGGCGTTTTCGGCGTTCTGCTTGATGTTGGAACTCATCTGTTCCATGGACGAGGAGATCTCCTCGACGCTGGCCGCCTGTTCCGTGGCGCCCTGGGACATGCTCTGGGCCGAGGCGGAAAGCTCCTCCGACCCGGAGGCCACATTTTCCGAAGCCGACTGCACCTCGGCCACCACTTCGCGCAATTTGCTCACCATCTCGTTGAGCGAGGCGGCCAGAATGCCGATTTCGTCCTTCTGGTCGATGTCGAGCAGGCGGGTGAAGTCCCCCTGGGCCATGGCCTTGGCGAAATCCACGCCCTTGACCACCGGGCCGGTGATGGCCTTGGTCAGGAAAATGGCGATGAGAATGCCGAGCACAAGCGCCACGGCCAATCCGCCGAGCATGATCGTGGAGGCGGTGGACAGGCTGGCGACAGCCTCGTTGGCGATATGCTGGGTAGCGTCGAGGGCCGCCTTGGCCGTTGTCACGGCCGCTTCCTGCACGGCGTTGCCGGCTTCGAGGCGCTTGACGGCCAGCTCCTGCAACACCTTGTAGATATCCAGAAAATCGCTGAGCGCCTGCCGGTATTTCGCGGAAGCGTCCTTGATGGCCGCCAGTTGCCGCAGGTTGGCGTCTGCGCGGGTCTTGGCCCGAAGCGTTTCGACGGCCTGATCGAGGGGCGTAAATCCTTTGATGGCGTCGTCGATGAAGCGCGGCTCCCGGTAGAGCTGGCCCCGGTAGTTGTTGACCCGGATGGCCGTGACCTGGGTAAGAATGCCGTCGATGCCGGCCACCTTGTTGGCGCGGTCGCGCAGGGCATCGGCGGGCATTCCCCGGGCGATCTCGTCAAGCAGCGCCTTGGCCTGGCTCTCCTGATAGGCTCCGGTATTGCGCACGAACTCGCCGGCCGCCGCATCCAGGTTGCGCCGCACCCCGGCCAACGCCTCCAGGCGCGACGACGTGTCCGTAATGAGTTTTTCGTATTCCGCCACCTTGACCTGGGCCTTGCCCACGTCCTCGCGCAGCTTGGTCAGGTCCGGGTACTTCTCCGAATGCGCTTTGGCCTCGGCCAGCGCGCGCTTCAATTCGGCGAAACTGCGCAGGCCGGCGTCGAGATCCTTTTTATCCTCACTATATCCGTACGCACGGATATCCAACATCACCTGCGCGGCGGCCCGTTCGAGCTGGTTGGCGATGGCGACTTCCGGGACATATTCCTGGGCCAGCCGCGTGGACTGTTTTTCGACACTGTTCATGTTGACCACGGCCATGCCGCCGAGCACGCAGGCAATGAGGATCAACAGTCCGAAGCCGATGGTGATCTTGACGCCAAGTTTCATGTTTTTCACGATCATTCCCCCGATGCTTGCGTTTCCCGAATCCCCGACGGACATGAACCGCGCCTCCCTTCAACGGGCGCGGGCGCTGTGAACCGCGCATCTTCAGTATTTGTCTTATTTCGTTGCTTGTTGCAATGCCAATCGCATCTTTTTCGAAGCTGTGGACCACCTCCGCAATTTGCCGTACTGTTCCAAATAGGACTGAGATATGCGTTTTCCCAAAGAGATAGGGCTGGCCTTTCGTCTGGCGGGACGGGAATTGCGGGCCGGTTTCCGGGGATTCGGCATTTTTCTGGCCTGTCTGGCCCTGGGTGTCGCCGCCGTGGCCGGGGTCAAAAGCCTGGCCGCCTCCTACCAGGCCGGGCTGGCCGAGGACGCGGCGTCGCTTCTGGGCGGCGACCTGGAAGCGGCCCTGTCCCAACGGCCGGCGACCGCCGAAGAGCGGGCCGCGCTTTCCCGGCTGGGACGCGTCTCCCACCTCGTGTCCATGCAGATCATGGCCCGGCGCGAGACGGCGGCCGGCCCGGCCGCCCGGACGCTCGCCACCCTGCGGGCCGTGGACGGGGCGTATCCGCTCTATGGGAGCGTGGAATTGCGCCCGCCCATGCCCCTGGCCTCGGCCTTGGCCGTACGCGACGGGCGGCCCGGCGCGGTCGTCGCGCCGGAACTGCTCTCACGCCTTCGCCTCAAAGTCGGGGACACGATCCTTGTGGCCGATGCGGCCTATGCCGTGCGGGCCGTGCTCGAACGCACGCCCGACGCCGCCGGCGGCCTGACCGCCCTGGGGCCGCCCCTGCTCGTGGCCGCGTCCAGCCTGCATGCCGCCGGCCTGGACGGCCCGGGAAGCCTCACCCGCCACTTTTACCGCCTCCGTCTCCCGGCCGGGGAATCCGCCAAAAGCGCCATGGCCGCCCTGCGCCGGGAATTCCCCATGGCCGGTTGGCGGCTGCGCGACGCCGCCGCGGCCCAGCCCGGGCTCACGCGCTTCATGGACCGGCTGGCCGCCGTCACCGCCCTGGTCGGCCTGGCCGCGCTGCTTTTGGGCGGCATCGGCATCTCCCAGGCCGTCTCCGGCTATCTCGACGGCCGCACGGCCTCCATCGCGGCCATGAAATGCCTGGGCGCGCCCCGCCGTCTGGTCGTGACCACCTATCTGCTCGTGATCGCGGGGCAAGCCGCCTGCGGCATCGCCGTGGGCCTGCTTGTCGGGGCCCTGGTTCCGGTCGCGCTCGGCCCGCTGCTCGGCGCGCTCGTGCCCGTGCGCTTTCCGCCCGGCCCCTATCCCGGCGCGCTGGCCCTGGCCGGAGGCTGCGGAGCGCTGACCGCCCTGGCCTTTTCCCTGCCCCAGCTGGCCGCCGCCGGCCGCGTGCCGCCCCTGCTCCTTTTTCGCGGCTACGACGCCCCGGACCGCCCGCGCCTCGGACTCACCGCCCGTCTGCCGGGCCTTTTGTGCCTGGCCGGGCTTTTCGCCCTGGCCGTCGTGTCCACCCCGGACCGGCGGCTGGGGCTCGGGTTCGTCGTGGCGGCCGTGGCGGCAACGGCCCTGTTCTGGCTTTTCGCCGGACTGGCGGTCTTTCTGGCCGGACGCATCCCGCGCCGCCCCGGAATCCGGGGACTGGCCCTTCGCGCCATATCCCGGCCGGACAACCAGGTGGGCCGGGTGCTGGCGGCGCTCGGACTCGGTCTTTCCACCCTGTGCGCCATGATTCTGGTGGAAGCCAATTTTCGCGCCGCCTTCACCGAAGACATTCCCCGCACGGCCCCGGCCTTTTTCTTCGTGGACATCCAGCCGGACCAGCTGCCGTCGTTTTTGCAAACAGCCCGGTCCGTGCCGGGCGTCAGCCGCGTCGAGACCTCGCCCATGGCCCGGGGACGCATCGCCGAACTGCGCGGCGCGCCCGTGGCCGAGGCCCGCGTGGACCCGGACGCCCGCTGGGCGGTGCAGGGCGATCGCGGACTCACCTATGCCGCGACCATGCCCGAGGGCACGCGCATCGTGGCCGGGAGCTGGTGGCCAAAGGACTATGCCGGGCCGCCGCTCGTGTCGGTGGATGAAAAAATCGCCGCCGGGCTGGGGCTTTCCCTGGGCGACACGGTGACCGTCAACGCGCTCGGCCGCGAGATCACGGCCACGGTGGCGAGCCTGCGACGCATCAACTGGCTGTCGCTCGGCATCAACTATGTCTTCGTCTTCTCGCCCGGGGCGCTCGACGGCATTCCCATGACCTGGCTGGCCACAGCCTATGTGGACAACAAGGCTTCCGGCGATCCGGCCGAGGCGCTTTTCAATGCCGTGACCGGGCGCTTCGCCAACGTGACCGCCATCGGCACCGGCGACGCCTTAAACGCGGTGCTGGGCGTGGCGGACAAGGTCGCGGCCGCCGTGACCGTCGCGGCCGGAACCACCTTATGCATCGGCATGCTGGTGCTGTTGCAGACCATGGCCGTGGGCATGCGGCGCAAAACCTACGAAGCGGCCATCTACAAGGCCTGCGGCGCGAAGCGGCGGGATATTCTGGCGGTCTTTCTGGGGGAAAACGCCCTGCTCGGGACGTTGGCCGGGTGCATGGCCCTGGCGATCGGCGGCGGACTGGCCTGGGCTTTTGTGGCCTTTTTCATGGACCTGCCGTTTCGCTTCTTCGCCGTGCCGGCGCTCCTGACGGTCGCCACGGCGGCGGGAGTCACGCTGACCCTCGGCATGGCCGGCCTGTGGCGCGCCCTGGCGGGCAAGGCCTGGCCGTATCTGCGCAACGAATGATCGGTCGGCCGCGCCCCGGCCGCTCAATCATGTTCCTTCTCTTCCAGGTAGGCCTTGAGCTTGCGCCGGGCGCGAAAGGCCCGAACCTTGACGTTGACCTGGGTCATGCCGGTCATGCCCGCCACTTCTTCCACGCTTTTTCCCTCGAGTCCCAAAAGCGCCACCAGCAGCCGGTCCTTGGGACCAAGCACGGCCATGGCCGCCTTGAGCCGACGCCTTGCGTCGCGGGCCTCGATCCTGGCCTGGTCGCGCTCGTCGGGCAGCGATTCCTCGATCCCGGCCACCATATCCACGTCGGATTTGCGCCGCCGCAACCAGTCGATGCAGGTGTTGGCTGCGATACGGTGCAGCCAGCCGCGAAAAACCGCTCCGTTGCGCAGCGTTCCCAGATTCAGGTAGGCTTTGACGAAGATCTCCTGGGCAAGATCCTCCATGCCGTCGGGGTCGTCGCAAAAGCGCGAGACGAGATGCAGGACGCCGGGCTGGTGCCGGGACACCAGGACCGCGAACGCCCGCTGATCCCCTTGGGCGGCGGCGGCGGCCAGGGAGCCGTCGTCGATCCCCTCGAGTTTCGTCAGAAATTGTCCCATGCCCGCCAGCCGTCAGCACGACCGGCTGTGGGCCGAGGCCGCACCCGTCACCCCGTCCATGCCGCAAGTCCCTCCTCGATGGCGCGGACAGAAGCCCGCACTGCCGTCTTTGGCGCGGCAAAGAGGCCTTCGGTTACACCCCGGCTCGACAGAAAGGCCCCGGAACGCTATTTCCCGGGCGCGGCGGACCATTTTTCCCGCCAGCATCCTTCACGGAGGCCGCCAATGCCCCTTGCCGACGACCGCAACATCTACCTCATCGGCCCCCGGGCCTCGGGCAAAACCACCCTGGGCAAACGCCTGGCCGAACGCCTCGAACGGCCGTTTACCGACCTCGACGCGGCATTTTGCGAAAAATACGGGGAAACCATCGCCGACATGGTCGGCCGCGACGGCTGGGACGCCTTCCGCAAGGCCGAAGCCGCCATCCTGGCCGAAACCGCCGGGCAAACGGGACAGGTGGTGGCCACGGGCGGCGGCGTCGTCCTGCTGCCGGAAAACCGCGACCTGCTGGGCAAGGGGCTGGTCTTCTACCTCCAGGCAGATCCGGAGCGCCTGGCCGAACGGCTCATGGCCGACTTAAACGAGGAACAACGCCCCAAATTGACGCAGCTCGGGCTGCGCGAGGAAATCACCGCCACCCTGGCCGAACGCGAACCGCTCTACCTGGCCTGCGCCCACGCCAGCCTGCCCGAACGCCCCGTGGACGAGCTCCTCGAATTCGCCCTGCGCGCCCTAACGGCCTGGGAGAGGGAATAGGGGATAGGGGGAGAGGAAAGAGACTTCCCGGGGGGACCCTTTTCTGAAGAAAAGGGTCCCCCCGGACCCCCCCTCCAAAAGACTTTTAATAGTTACAGACAATTACCGTCACAGCGTCTGTAACCGTTGAAAGTTTTTGGGAGGGGAGAGCGCGAGAGGGGAACCCTTTTTTCAAAAAGGGTTCCCCTCTCGCACACTCTTCTCTCTTCCCCCCAATTACCTGGCGCAGAAAATGGCGGGGTCGTCGATGAAGGGCGTCACCGTGTACTGGCCTGTGGATTCGATCACCGAGCGCCAGTAGTCCGAGGCGATGTTGAGCTTCTTGCGCCGCAGCGTCACGAGGTCGAGGGGCAGGTGGACGTAGCGGCCGTAGAGCTTGGACACCACCATCCCCGTCTTGCCGGCCATGGCCGCGTGCACCGCGTTTTGCCCCAGAAAGCCGCAGTAGACCCGGTCGTTGGCATTGGCCGGGACCGACCGGACGATATAGCTCGGGTCGATGAATTTGAGCGTCATGGGGATGTCGCGGTCGCGGAAATACGACTCGATCCTGCCGGAAAGGAATTCGGCGATGTCGCCGAGCACCGGGTTGCCCGAGGCGTCACGCAGCCCCGTGTCCGGGAGCAGGTCCTGCCCGGCGCCCTCGGCCACGACGATCACGGCGTGACCGCGCCGGGCCAGACGACTCTCCAGGGACGGCAAGAGCCCATGCTCCCCCTCCAGGGCAAAGGGGTATTCCGGCACCAGCACGTAGTTGACTTCCTTGAGCGCGAGCGTCGCCTGGGCGGCGATAAACCCGGATTCCCGGCCCATGAGCTTGACCAGGCCCACGCCGTTTAGGGCTCCGATGGCCTCGGTATGGGCGCAACGGATGGCCTTGGCGGCCTTCTCCACGGCCGTGTCGAAGCCGAAGGACTGGGTGACGAGGTTGATGTCGTTGTCGATGGTCTTGGGCACGCCGATGATGCTGATTTTCGAACCGCGCCGGCTGATTTCCTCCTGGATGCGCCGGGCCGCCTTCATGGACCCGTCGCCGCCGATGACGAAAAGCATGGCGATGTTGAGGCGCTCCAGGGCGTCGGCGATATCCTCGGGACGCTGGGGGCCTCGGCTCGAGCCCAGGGTGGTGCCGCCGAACTGGTGGATGTCGGCCACGTTGGCCGAAGTCAGTTCCACGGGCTCGTGGCCGTAGGATTCGATGAAGCCTTGCAGGCCGAAACGGATGCCGAGCACGCCGGCCACGTGGTAGTTGTGGTGGGCCTCCATGACGATGGCCCGGATGACGTCGTTTAAGCCCGGGCACAGTCCGCCGCAGGTGACGATGGCCGCCTTGACCTTGGACGAATCATAATAAATGCGGCTGCGCGGCCCGGCCAGCTCGAAATCGGCGAAGCACGGCCCCGAGCCCGAGCCGAATTCGCTGGCGTCGAGCTCCATCCTGGCGCGGCTGTCGTCGGCGAAGCGGCAATAAGGCAGCGGCGAAGGAATCTTGGCCGGCCCGAGAACCGGAATGGACGTGTCGATGGGGGCGATCGGACAGCTTTCTTCCATGCGGCAGGCTCCTTGCTGTCCTGGCGATAGCAGGTTGCGCCAAGCCCGGCAACACGATCCGGCGGCAACCGCGTTGCGCCTCGCCGACGAAAGGCGTCAGTCCCAGCACACCCGCACTTCCGACGCGTCGCCCCGCCCGGAAACCACCACCTTGCCGCCCCGGGAATAGCTCGCCCGCTGCCCTGGGGTCAGCACCCTGTCCCGGCCGTCGCCCGCCGCCGTCACCCAGACCGCGCCGCGCCGGCATTCCACCCGGCAAAACCGCGTGCCCGAGAGGCTCAGATATTTGCCCTGGCCCAGGCGTGCGGTGAGCTGCCGCCCCGGCGTGAAAAGCCGTTCCCCGGCCTCGGCCGCCACCCGCACGAACCGGTTGTCCCGAAAGCGGGAAATCCAGGCGTCCAAAAGCCCCGGTCGGGCCGCCGCAAGCTGTCTGTCTTCCTTGATGCGATCCGCGAACATGGCGTCCTCCTCAGGTTAGACCCGGCGGAACCGCCGCCGGCGCCCTTCCCTTAGACCAGAACGTCTGTTACCATGACAGATACAGTTCAAAGAAAAAATAGGCATAACAGATCACAAAAAAAGGAAACGCCATGCCCCTGCCCCAGACCGACGACGGCATCTTCCGCTACGTCAGCGTGGAGCGCCATATCCTGGAGCGCATCGAATCCGGGGAGCTGCTCCCCGGCGAACGCATTCCGTCCCTGCGCGCCCTGGGGACCCGACTTGGCGTCAGCGTGTCCACGGTCAACCAGGCCTACATGGCCCTCGAACGACGCGGCGTGGTGGAGGCACGGCCCAAATCGGGATTCTTCGTGCGCTCCCGGCCGGACCGCCCGCCCGCTCCCCGGCCGTCGCGCCTGCCGGCCAAGCCGCCCACGGCCATCAACCGGGGAGCGCTCATCCGGGAGGTGCTCGGCGGCATGGGCCGGCGCGACATGGTGCCCCTCAATGTGGCCCAGACCGACGAATCGCTTTTGCCCACGCGCCAGCTGTCCCGGCTTCTGGCCAAGGTGGCGACGGCCGGCGGCGAGTCGGTGGTGGGCTACGAGGGCGTGTTCGGGAATCTGGGACTTCGCCGCCAGATCGCCTGGCGTCTGGTCGAGGCCGGCATCGAGGCGCGGCCCGAGGACATCATGATCACCTCCGGGGCCATGGAGGCGCTGTACATCGCCCTGCGCTCGGTCACCCGGCCGGGCGACAACGTGGCCATCGCCGCCCCCTCCTATTACTGCTTCCTCCAGTTGCTGGAGAATTTCGGCCTGCGGGCCGTGGAGCTGCCCTCCCATCCCGACGGCGGCGTGCGCCCGGCCGACCTGGCCGCGGCGCTGGACCGCTTCGACATCAAGGTCGTGATCCTCACCCCCAATTTCAACAATCCCGACGGCGCGCGCATCCCCGACCCGGCCAAGGCCGAAATGACGGCCATGCTCACCGCCCGGGGGGTGCCGGTCATCGAGGACGACGTCTACGGCGACCTGTATTTCGACGGCGGCCGGCCGCGCTGCCTGGCCTCCTCCGACACCGAAGGCTACGTGCTTCACTGCTCGTCGTTTTCCAAGACCCTGGCCCCGGGTTTTCGTGTCGGCTACCTGCTCCCCGGGCGCTATGCGGCCAAGGCCTTCGAGATAAAGGCCACCACCAACGTCTGCTGCGCCACGCCCACCCAGATCGCCGTGGCCGAATACCTTTCCCAGGGCGGCTTCGAGCGCCACCTGCGCAAGATCCGGGCCGTGCTCGAACGGCAGGCCCGCATCATGGAGGAACGTATCCTGCGCAGCTTCCCGCCGGGAACGCGGGTCACCCATCCCGGCGGCGGCACGGTGTTGTGGGTCCAGCTCCCCGAGGCCGTGGACTCCATCGCCCTCTTCTACGAGGCCAAGGCCAAAGGCATCGGCGTGGCCCCGGGCAACATCTTTTCCAGCTGCGACCAGTTCAGCCGTTTCTTGCGCCTAAGCTACGGCAATGTCTGGACGCCGGTCGTGGACGAGGCGCTGACCACCCTGGGGCGTCTGGCCGCGGCCCAGGCGGAAGGAGCGGGCTTGCCTAAGGATGATGATTGCCCTAAGCACAACCCGTAAGCGTCATCCGAACACCATCCGCGTCCCCAACGCCGTGCGCCACATGGATTTTCGCGGCGCGCGGCAGACGCCGCCAAAGGGGAACGCGCGTCGCGGCCGCATCCCAGGGAGATTCCCCATGGAAAAGCCCCTTTATACGGAAACCGATCAGGCGTTGGTCATCCGCCTTTCCGGCGAAATCGTCATGGACCTGGCCGCCAACCTCAAAGCCGAGCTGACGCTCCTTATCGACGCCACGCAAAAGCCCGAGGTCGTGTGCAACATGCGCCGGGTGGACTTCATGGACAGCTCCGGCGTGGGCCTTCTCATCGGCATTCGCCGCCTGTGCCAGGACAAGGGCAAGGCCTTCAGCGTGGCCGACCCCAGCCCGGCCATCCGCAAGCTTATTTCCGTGCTGCGCCTGACGGAATTTTTCGCCATCGCTCCGGCCGACGCCTCCTGACCCCGCGCGGCCGCCATGCGCCTCGCCATCGTCCGCGCGAGGACGTGAGCCCGCGCGGCCCGGAATGCGTCCGCCCCAAAATCCGACGTCTTTCCCCGGCTTGCCTCGCGCCGGCCGGCGGCCTATGATATTTGGCCTTCAAATCCCTTATCCGGTGCCACCCCATGTCCTTTGCCGTCTACCATGCCGCCCCGGGCCTTCTGCCCGAGCTTGTCGCCGAACTCGGCGACGCCGTCACCGCCGTGCGCGATCCGCTGGTCACAGCCGACGGCCCGGCCAGGCAGGCCGCCTTCGCCGCCAACGTCTGGACCGAGCCGGTCTTTATCCCCGTGGAGTCCATCGGCGACGCGGCCAAAAAGCTCAAAGCCATCCAGCGCAACTGGGCGCTGGTCCCCTCGGGCCATTTCCGCCGGGCGGCGCTTGTCGCCGAGAAGCTGCCCAAGGTGGCGGCAAAGCCCCTCGTTTTCGGCGCGCCGCTTCCCACCGCGCCCCTTGGCGCGTTCACCCTCTGGGAGGAAAACCTGCTTCTGGCCTCGCCCGCGACCAGCGAACCCGTGCCGGCCGGGGAATACCGCTTCGTCGAGGACAAGGAAGGGCCGCCGAGCCGGGCCTATCTCAAGCTGTGGGAATTTTTCACGCGAACGGGCGTGCGCCCCGCGCCGGGGGAACTGTGCCTGGACATGGGCGGCAGCCCCGGCGGCTGGGATTACGTCCTGGCGGACCTCGGGGCGCGGGTTTTCTGCATCGACAAAGCGCCGCTCGCGCCGCACGTGGCCCATCACCCGCTGGTCTCCTGGTGCCAGGGCAGCGCCTTCGGCCTCGATCCGCGCCACGCCGGGGCCGTGGACTGGCTCTTTTCCGACGTGATCTGCTACCCCGACCGACTCTACGAATGGCTCTCGCGCTGGCTGGAACTGGGCGAATGCCGCCGCTTCGTGCTGACGGTCAAACTGCAAGGCGAAACCGATTCCGCCCTGCTGGACAAATTCCGCGCCATCCCCGGCTCCCGCCTGCTCCACCTTTCCCACAACAAGCACGAACTGACGTTCGCGCTGTTGGGGGAGGAGAAGGAGCCCTCCGGCGGCCAGGGGGAAACTTTTTGAAAAAAGTTTCCCCCTGGACCCCCTTCAAAAACTGTTGACGGGATCGGCGGGGGGAGCAGGTGTTGCGGGCAGCGCCTCTGCGATATGCCCTCACGCTATGCGCGCATGCGTGGACCCGAAAAAGCGGGCTGTTTTTTCGAAAACTATCGCCATTAAAATAAGGGGATGCGAGGCAACGAGACGATGATTCCAAATATAACGTAAAGTTTCCCACATAAAAGACGATAGGAGAGTAACGGCAGGAGGGAACCAAATGGGTACGACTGGAATTTCCGGGATGGGCAGCAAATTGGCTGATTATCTCTCGCAATTTCAGGAAAAACAGCAAGGGTCGCTCACCGCCGGCGACGCGACGTCGCCGTCCGGCGCGACATCGAGCCTGCTCTCCACGCTGCAAAACGATTCCGTGGCGATCTCCAGCGCGGGCTATACCAAAAGCCAGGATATCCTGTCGCTAAACGATGTCGGGAAAAGCACCGCCGCGGACGCGTCCTACCTCGATGCCTACATGGCCGGCACGTCCTCCCGGCTGTCCCTCCAGAATTCCATGAACAGCTCCCTGGAGTCGGAAATGGAATCGACGATGGATAAAGTGAACAAGGCGGCCTTCTGGAACAAACCCGGCCTGCGCACCGCCTCGATGCTGCAAAGCCTGGGCACTTCCTTCAAGGAAGTCTTCGACGATCTCCAGGAAATGGTCGAGGAGGGGATCGCCAAGGCCCAGGAAGCCAAGACGCAACCCGCCGCCGGCGAAGAAGGCGCAACGGACGCCTCGACCGATACCGCCCAGACGCAGGCCGCCGACGCGCAAAGCGCGACGCCCACGTCCACGCCTACGTCCACGGAAAGCGCTTCCGCCGACACGGGGCAAGCGTCCGATGCAAGCGCCGCCGCCAACGCGCAAGCCCAGGCGGCGGCGGCCCTCGCCGCCGCAGCAGCAGCGGTCGCCGGCGGAGAAGCCCCGGCGACAAGCGACAAGCCGTCCATCTCGCTTACCGTCTGACGATCACCCCGCACAGCGAAAAGGGGGCCGCACCGCCGGCCCCCTTTTTCGACGCCGCTTCTCGTCCCTACGCCGCTCCCCCCCAAAAAAAACGACTCTCCCCTTACGCCCCCATCAAGAGTTTTTGGGGAGGGAGGGGGTCTGGGGGAGGGGACCCCTTTTTGCAAAAAGGGGTCCCCTCCCCCAGCAGCGCAACCTATCCAAGTACAAATAGATCACAGGCGTCGTATAGAGGGTCATGGCCTGGCTGACGAGCAGTCCGCCGGCGATGGCGATGCCGAGCGGCCGGCGCAGTTCCGCTCCCGATCCCGTGCCAAGCGCCAGGGGCAGCGCGCCCAGAAAGGCGGCCATGGTGGTCATCATGATGGGCCTGAAACGCTTGAGGCAGGCTTCGTAGATGGCGTCGCGCGGGGAAAGGTCGCGCTCGCGCTCGGCGGAAAGGGCGAAATCCACCAGCATGATGCCGTTTTTCTTCACGATGCCGATCAGCAGGATGATGCCGATGACGGCAATGATGGTCAGGTCCATGCGAAAGGCCATGAGCGCCGCCACGGCCCCGAGTCCGGCCGAGGGCAGGGTCGAGAGGATGGTCAGGGGGTGGATGGTGCTTTCGTAAAGGATGCCGAGCACGATGTAGACCGCGATGAGCGCGGCGAGCAGAAGCAGCGGCTGGGTCGACAGCGAACTTTTGAACGCCTCGGCCGTGCCGGCGAAGCTGCCGCGCACCGACGACGGCAGATGCAGCGCCCGGGTCGCCGCTTCGATGGCCTGGGCCGCCTGGGACAGGGCCACGCCCGGGGCCAGGTTGAAGGAGATGGTGGCGGCCGGGAACTGCCCCTGGTGGTTGACCGAAAGCGCCGCCTCGCTCTGGCGGAACCTGGCCACCGACGCCAGGGGAATCTGCTTGCCGTCCGTACCGGCCACGTAGATCTTGCGCAGCCCCTCCGGGCTTTGCCAGATGCGCGGCGAGACCTCGAGCACCACATGGTACTGGTTCTGGTCGGTGTAGGACACGCCGACCAGGCTCTGGCCGAAGGCGCTGTAGAGCGCCGCGTCCACGGCCGCGCTCGTCACGCCCAGGCGCGAGGCCGTATCCCGGTCGACGTCGACAAAGGTCATCAGCCCGTTGTCCTGCTGGTCGGCGCTGACGTCGGTGAGGCCGGGCAGCTTCTTCATGGCCGCCTCGACCTTGGGCGAAGCCGCCACCAGATCGGGATAACTGTCCGAGAGCAGCGTGTACTGGTAGAGCGCCTTGCCTGGCCGGCCGCCCATGCGCAGCTCCTGGGCCGGCATGAGAAAGGCCGGCGTGCCGGGAACGGCGGCCAAGGCCTTGCGCAGCCGCCCCATGGTCACGGCCAGGGGCGGACGCTTGTTTTTGGGGCGAAGCGTAATGAACATCTGGGCCGAGTTGGTGCCGCCGCCGCCGGGTCCCCCGCCGCCCCCGGTAAAGCCCGTCACCGAGGCAACGTCCGGGTTGGCCCCGATGACCTTGATCACGGTCCGCAGCTTTTTCTCCATGGCCTGGAACGAGGTGTCCGGCGCGGCCTGGATGAAGCCCATGACCCGGCCGGTGTCCTGTTCCGGGAAAAAGCCCTTGGGGATGGCCACGTAGAGCCAGATCGCGCCGGCCAGCGCCCCCACCGTGGCCGTGAGCATGAGCCTCGGGTGGGACAGGGCGAAAGCGAGGCTGCGCTCGTAGCCGCGGTGGAGCCAGGCAAAGGCCCGGGCCGTAAGCCACGGCCGGCCGGAAGCCTTTTTGGCGACCGGGCGCAGCAGCACGGCGCACAGGGTCGGGGTGGAGGTGAGCGAGAGCAAAAGCGAGATGAGAATGGCGATGGAAAGCACCATGGCGAATTCGCGGAAAAGCCGGCCCACCATGCCGCCCATGAGCAGAATCGGGATAAAAACCGCCACCAGGGACACGCTCATGGAGACCACGGTGAAGGCCACTTCCTTGGAGCCCAGAAGCGAGGCCGCGCGCGGGGCCATGCCCTGCTCCATGTGCCGGGCCACGTTTTCCACCACCACGATGGCGTCGTCGACCACGAAGCCGGTGGCGATGGTCAGGGCCATCAGCGACAGGTTGTCCAGGGAGTAGCCCAGCAGGTACATGACCGCGAAGGTGCCGACGAGGGAGGCCACCGTGGCCACGGCCGGGATCAGCGTGGCCCGGGCGCTGCCGAGAAACACGAACACCACCAGGATGACCAGCAGGCAGGAGATGATCAGGGTGCGCTCCACCTCGGCCAGGGAGGCCCGGATCGGCGGGCTGCGGTCCATCTCCACCGAAATGTCCACATCGCCGGGCAGGGAGGCCCGCAGCTGGGGGATCAGCGCTTTGACGTTGTCCACCGTCTCGATGATGTTGGCCCCGGGCTGGCGAAAAACGATGACCATGACCGACGGCTTGCCATTGACGAAGCCGGCCGTGCGCACGTCCTCCACCGAGGGCGTGATGGTGGCCACGTCGGTCAGGCGCACGGCCGCGCCGTTTTTATAGGACAGGATCAGCGGCTGGTACTGCCAGGCCTCGTGGAGTTGGTCGTTGGTCTCCACCTCGTAGGAGCGATCCCCCGCCTCGATGCCGCCCTTGGGCTTGTTGACCGTGGTCTTGGTCAGCATGCTTTTGACGTCGGCGAGGCTCAGCCCCTTGGCGGCCAGGGCGGCGGGATCGACGTTGACCCGCACCGCCGGCAGCGCGCCGCCGCCCACGAACACCTGCCCCACGCCGTCGACCTGGGAGAGCTTTTGCTGCAGCACGGTGGAGGCCACGTCGTACATCTTGGTCCGCGACACCGTGTCCGAAGTGAGCGCCAGGACCATGACCGGCGCGTCGGCGGGGTTCATCTTCCGGTAGGTGGGGTTCTGGCGCAGCGTGGAGGGAAGATAGCCCATGGCGGCGTTTATCGCCGACTGGACATCGCGGGCCGCGCCGTTGATGTCGCGGTCGAGGTCGAAAATCAGGTTGATGCGCGTCGATCCCCGGCTGCTTTGGGAGGTCATTTCGCTGAGGCCGGCGATACGGGCGAACTGGCGTTCCAGCGGCGCGGCGACCGAGGTGGCCATGGTCTGGGGCTCGGCCCCGGGCAGTTGGGCCGAAACCGAGATGGCGGGGAAATCCACCTGGGGCAAAGCCGCCGCAGGCAGGAGCCGAAACGCGATGGCCCCGGCCAGGATCAGGGCCATGGTAAGAAGCGTGGTGCCGACGGGGCGGCGGATGCACAGCTCGGGAAGGGTCATGACGCGCGCACCGTCTCTTCCCGCGACGCCGTTTCGCGGCGGCGCCGGGCCAGGCGCTCGAAGAAAAGGTAGATCACGGGCGTGGTGTAAAGGGTCAACACCTGGCTCACGATCAAGCCGCCGACGATGACGATGCCCATGGGCCGGCGCAGCTCGGAGCCGACGCCGGTGCCGAGGGCCAGGGGCAAGGCGCCGAGGAGGGCGGCAAAGGTGGTCATCATGATAGGCCGGAAGCGCAGCAGACAGGCGTCGTAGATGGCGTCGCGCGGGGACTTGCCCTCCTCGCGCTCGGCGGAGAGCGCGAAATCCACCATCATGATGCCGTTTTTCTTCACGATGCCGATGAGAAGGATGATGCCGATGACGGCCATGATCCCCAGGTCCTCGTGAAAAAGAAGCAAGGCCCACAAGCCGCCGATGCCGGCCGAAGGCAGCGTGGACAGGATCGTCACCGGATGGATAAAGCTCTCGTACATGACGCCGAGCACGATATAGACCGTGACCAGGGCGGCGAGGATCAAAAGCGGCTCGTTTTTGAGCGAATCCATGAACGCCCTGGCCGCGCCCTGAAACGAGCCGACGATGCTGGCCGGCATGCCGAGTTCCGCCTTGACCGCGTCGACCGCCTTCACGGCGTCGCCGAGCGAATGCCCCGGGGCCACGTCGAAGCTTACGGTCGCGGCCGGAAACTGGCCCTGCCTGTTTATGACCAGCGGTCCCGTGCCTTCGGTCACCTTGGCCACGGCCGAAAGCGGCACCTGGGCGTCGCCCGCGCCGGGGAGACGGATGCGCGAGAGCGCGTCCGCGCCCTGCCCCATGTCGGTCGCGAGCCCGATCACCACCTTGTATTGGCTGAGCTCCGTGAACATGGTCGATATCTGGCGCTGGCCGAAAGCGTCGTAGAGGATGTTGTCCACGTCCGAGGGCGTGATGCCGTAGCGGGCGGCGGCCACCCGGTCGATGTCGATATTGTAGCGTAGCCCGCCCTCGGCCAGGTTGCTGCCGACGTTGCGCACGGCCGGCATCTTGGACAGCGCCGCCACGAACCTCGGCGTCCAGACCGAAAGCTCGGAGGAACTCGGCGTGTCCAGGGTGTACTGGTACTGGGCCCGGGCGGTGCGCACGTCCACGGTCAAATCCTGCACCGGCATCAGGGTCACGGTGATGCCGGCAACGGACCGGGCCTGTTCCTCGAGACGCCTGGCCACGGCCGAGGCCGAGGCGGCGCGATCGGCCTTGGGCTTAAGCACAACGGACAACCGGCCGGTGTTGAGGCTGGCATTGATCCCGTCCACCCCGACGTAGGAAGCGACCGACACCACGGCCGGGTCCTTGGAGAACAGGTTGGCCAATTCCTGCTGGCGCTCGCCCATGGCCTTAAACGAGATCGTGGGCGGGGCCACGGTCACGCCCGAGATGATGCCCGTGTCCTGGACCGGGAAGAAGCCCTTGGGCACGTAGATGTAGAGCACGACGGTCAGGACCACCGTGCCCAGGGCCACGAGCAGGGTCAGGGGCTGGTGGCGCAGCACCACGGTCAGCGTGCGGCCGTAGCCGGCGATGGCCCGATCGAAAAAGACCTGGGTGGCCCGGAAAAAGCGGCCGCCGCCGGCTCCGGTGTGGCCGAGCATGCGGCCGCACATCATGGGGGTGAGCGTCAGCGACACCACGGCCGAGAAAAGGATCGTCACGCCGAGGGTCACGGCGAATTCGCGGAAAAGCCGCCCCACCACGTCGCCCATGAAAAGAAGCGGAATGAGCACGGCCACAAGGGAGACGGTCAGCGACAGGATGGTGAAGCCGATTTGGCCGGCCCCGTCGAGGGCCGCCCGCATGGGCGAAGCCCCGTCCTCCACGTGGCGGGCCACGTTTTCGATCATGACGATGGCGTCGTCCACCACGAAGCCTGTGGAGATGGTCAGCGCCATGAGCGTCAGGTTGTTCAGGCCATAGCCGAGCAGGTACATGACGCCGAAGGTGCCGACAAGCGACAGCGGCACGGCCACGGCCGGAATGAGCGTGGCCCGGGCGTCGCGCAAAAAGACGAAGATGACGCCGACGACCAGGACCACGGCCAAAAGCAGTTCGAGCTGCACGTCCTCGATGGAGGCGCGGATGGTCACGGTGCGGTCGGCCATGGTGGCGAGATCGACGGAGGCCGGCAGCGAGGCGCGAAGGCTCGGCAGGATGGCCTTGACCCGGTCCACCACGGCGATGACGTTGGCCCCGGGCTGGCGCTGGATGTTGAGCACGATGGCCGGCTTGCCGTTCACCCAGGCGGCCTGCCGCACGTCCTCGGCCCCGTCGGTCACCGTGGCCACGTCGGACAGACGCACCGGCCGGCCGTTTTTGTAGGAGACGATCAGCGGCCGGTAGTCCTTGCTGGTCAGAAGCTGGTCGTTGGCCCCGAGGATGGAGGACTGGTAGGGACCGTCGAAGCCGCCCTTGGCCTGGTTGACGTTGGCCGCGGCAACAGCCGTGCGCACCGCCTCCAGGGTGATGCCATAGGCGGCCAGGGCCGTCGGGTTGGCGGCGATGCGCACGGCCGGGCGCTGGCCGCCGGCCACGCTCACGAGCCCCACGCCCGAAAGCTGGGAAATCTTCTGGGCAAGCCGCGTGTCGGCCAGGTCCTGGACCTCGGTGAGGGGCAGGGAATCCGAGGTCAGCGCCAGCGACAGGATGGGCGCGTCGGCCGGGTTGACCTTGCTGTAGACCGGCGGCGAGGGCAGGTCGTCGGGGAGCAGGGTCGAGGCCGTGTTGATCGAGGCCTGCACCTCCTGCTCGGCCACGTCCAGGGACAGGGACAGGGCGAATTGCAGGGTGATGATCGAGGCCCCGCTGGAGCTGGCCGAGGTCATCTGGGTAAGCCCCGGCATCTGGCCGAACTGGCGCTCCAGGGGCGCGGTCACCGCCGAGGCCATGACGTCGGGACTGGCCCCGGGGTAGAGCGTGCGGACCTGGATGGTGGGATAATCCACCTGGGGCAGGGCCGAGACCGGAAGCTGGAAATAGGCGACGGCGCCGGCCAGGATCACCGCCACCATGATGAGCGTGGTGGCGACCGGCCGCACGATGAACGGGCGGGAGAGGTTCATGATTTGTCGGCCGCCGCGCTGCCCGGATTCTTGATGACCACTTTCGCGCCGTCGCGCAGCCTGTCCGCGCCCTCGACCACGACCGTCTCGCCCGCGCTGAGCCCGGAAGCGATCACGAGGTTCGTGCCCACGGTCATGTCCGTGGTCACGGCGCGGTCGCTGACGGTATTGTCCTTGCCGACCACGAACACATGCGCCCCCTTGGGGCCGCGCAGTACGGCCGAAGCCGGCAGCAGGACCACGCCCTGCTTCTTTTCCAGGAGCAGCTCGGCGTTGACGAACTGGTTGGGAAAAAGCGTCTCGTCGGCATTGGGGAATATGGCCCGCAGCTTGACCGTGCCCGTGGCGGTGTCGATCTGGTTGTCCGTGGTCTCGAGCGTGCCCTCGGCCAGCTTCTCGCTCATGGTGCGGTCATAGGCGGCCACGGACAGCTTTTCCCCGGCGCGCAGGCGCTTGCGCACGGCCGGAAGCTGGTCCTCGGGCAGGGTGAACAGCACGCTTATGGGCGTCATCTGGGTGATGACGCAAAGCCCGGAGGAATCCGTGGCATGGATCATGTTGCCGGGGTCGATCTGGCGCAGGCCCACCCGGCCGGAAATCGGGGCCGTGATGCGACTGTACTCGATCTGGAGATTGACGTTGTCGATCTGGGCCTTGTCCGAGCGCACCGCGCCCTCGTACTGGCGCACCAGCGACGCCTGGGTGTCCTTGGTCTGGCCGGCCAGCATGTCCTTTTGGACCAGATTGGTGTAGCGCGCCAGATCGGCCCGGGCGTTTTGCAGCAGGGCCGTGTCCTTGGCCAACTGGCCTTCGTACTGATCGCGCTGGGCGATAAAGGGGCGCGGGTCGATCTGGGCCAGCAATTCGCCGGCCTTGACCTGCTGGCCTTCCTTGAACAGCACCTTGGTCAGCTCGCCGTCCACCCGGCTTTTGACCGTGACGGTTCTAAGCGGCGTGACCGTGCCGATGCCGGAGAGGGTCACGGGCGCGTCGCCGAGCCTGGCCGCGGCCGTGGTCACGGTCACCGCCATGGACATCCCGGGCGGCGGTCCCGGAGGCCTGGCCTCGCCCGAGCCTTCGTCCAGGCGCCAAAGCGCCCCCGCGGCCAGCGCCAGAAGCGCGACCAGAGCCAGCAATTTGAGGGGCCCGCGCGCGGCCCGACCGTCGGTACGTAGAGGCATGACGGACATCCTTGTCGTTTAGGCAATCGCCCGTAAAATACCCGAAAAAATGCGGTTGCCTCACCCACGTCGTAATCGGGAGGCGAGAGGTTACATGAGCGTGTCGCGGGAAGCCAGCGACAACCCGGCCGCTTTCAAAATCGTCAGGAAGATCGGGGGATAGTGACGTGCACAATACGGCTTACACCCGATTTTCGCAGGCCGTCGCTCCGCCCGGCCAGATAGCGCCGCGTCAGTTCCGCGCCGCCAAGGTCTTCGATAACCACGAACCCCATCCGGGCAAGCCTGTCGGCCAGGTCCGCCGGTTCGAAACAGGATTTCCACGGCTCTCCCCCGGCCGCAGCCCGGTCCATGATCGCCTCGCGGCCCTTACGTTCGGCCTCGGACAGCGTCTCCGGGTCGGCCGCGTAGTCGAAGAGAACCTCGGAGCCCGCCACCATCACGGAAAGGACGGCCAATGTTTCGAGCACCGTCGCTTCGGGCAGGTACATGGTGACGCCCGGCCAGGAAAAAAAAGCCGGCTCGTCCCGGCGAAACCCGGCCGCGTCCAGGGCCTCGGCCAAGGTTCGCCGCTCGAAATCCAGGGGAACGAACACGAGATTTTCCGGCGCGGCGATGCCCGCCTCGGCCAACCGTTGGCGTTTTTTCGCCTGGGTCCCGGGATGGTCAACTTCGAAAATCCGGCTGTCCCGGTCCGCCGTGCGGTAGGCGAAGGTGTCGAACCCGGCCCCGAGAATCACGTATTGGCCCAATCCCCGGGCCCTGGCCGCCGCCCAGGCGTCCTCGACGCAGCGGGCGCGCACCGCGACCGAGGCCCGAAGCCCGGGCAGAGTCCCGGCCGCGAACCGTGCCGGATCGTTGCGGATGACCGCCTCCCGCCCCGGCCCCACCATGGCCAGGGCGAGAGGATCGACAAAGACCGGCGGATCGTCGAGCAGCTGATGCGCCGCCCGCAGCGTGGCCACGCCCAGGGCCGTACCCGAGGGCACGGCGGGCCGGCAGTCGCGGCGATAGGCGGCCACGG
The DNA here is from genome assembly GCF_000179555.1 of Solidesulfovibrio fructosivorans JJ]. Taxonomy (NCBI): domain Bacteria; kingdom Pseudomonadati; phylum Thermodesulfobacteriota; class Desulfovibrionia; order Desulfovibrionales; family Desulfovibrionaceae; genus Solidesulfovibrio; species Solidesulfovibrio fructosivorans. The sequence goes on along the minus strand of NZ_AECZ01000028.1, from coordinate 2,987 downwards.
CCGCGTCGATCCAGGCCAAGGCGGCCTGCGAAAACCCCACCGTCGCCCGCACCCGCTCCTCGCGGTCGAGCAGGCCGCGCATTTTGACCAGCAGCACCGGATCGCCCTCGGCCGTCCTGCCGGCCTGGCCAATGATGTCCCGAACCAGCTCCCGGGCCTCGGCCGCATCCGGCTCCTGCCCAGCGGACACGGCCGCATCGACCCGGCCGGCCAGTTCCCGCCAGGCGTCCTTGTCCCGTCCCTGTCGCAGCCGCATAAGCTCCTCCTCGGAAAAATATTGGCGATACACATGCAGCATCCCGAGCGCCTCCAGCCAGTCGTCGACGTCCGTGCCTTCCTTGTTGCGCATCCGTTCCCGCAGCCGCGCCAGCCGGTCCTTAAGCGCGATCGCCCGCCTGGCCTGGGCGTCGAGGGCCCGTACCTGCCGATCCAGGATGTCGGGCAGCTCCGGTTTGCCCCGGGACAACGCCTGGCCGATCTCGGCCAGGGAACAGCCGAACGACTTGAGCGCCTGGATGGCATGCAGGCGCATGACGTCCTTCCTGTCATAAAGGCGATAACCCGCGTCGCTGCGGCCCGACGGGGTCAAAAGCCCGATGGCGTCGTAGTGGTGCAGGGTGCGCACGGTCAGTCCCGATTTCCTGGCGAGTTCGCCGATGCGAAGCGACATGGGGTGCACCTCCATTTCCGCCGAACATAAACCCTGACGTTACGTCAGGCTCAAGGGAAAAATGGGCGGTCCGGAAAACGACGTTTTTGCAGCTTCGGGCCGGCAAAAATGTCAGGCCCATGACGCGGGATAGGGGGTGCGGCGGATGCGGGATCAATTAAAAAGACTGGGCGTGGCGGCAGGTTCCGCCCGAAAGGACGCGGCATGGGGCGGCGACGGTTGCAAAAGGCGGTCGGCCTCCTGCAACCCGCCGGATGAAGGGTCCCGGTCTACAAGGCCCCGCTGAAGCGCGCGAAGCTCATGCATTCGAAGCGGTTGGAAAACGGGCATGGTTCCTTGGAAAACCACTTCCGCTTCGGGCACCAGTAGGCCTTCTTGAAAGGCTCGTTGCACCCGGAGGGAGTGATTGCCTTGCGTGAGTGGGAACCGATGCGCATCCTGCCATCCGTGTGGGCGAAGCTGATGACGGCCATGACGTCACCTCCGTTTCCTTTCCCCATGCATAAGGCGGGCCAAACACAACAAAATGTACGCCAACTCGTTTATATAACAACAGATCCTCCCAGACGCCCTCCCCGCTTCCCCGACCCTGGCGCGCCGGCCGGATTTGATCTATTGAGCCACACAACCCACTCGCCGCGCCGGAAATACCGGCCGGCAAAGGAGGACGCCTTGGGACTTTTGGCTGCCAGCGGCGGATTCACCCGCTACAGGATCGTCGGCGACGTGAAGGACGACATCCTGCGGGAAGCCCCCGACCGCCTCAAAAAATACGCTTTCGTGGACATTGACGGCACCGCCGACGAACGCTCCTTCGGCTGGGTCGCCTTCGAAGACTACCTGGACACCGAATGGCGCACCGCGCCGCCGGAAAAAGGCCACTACCTCGCCTTCTCCCTGCGCCTGGACACGCGCCGCGTCTCGCCGGCCGTGCTCAAAAAACACCTGCGCCTCGCCCTCGACCAGGAAAAGGAACACAACCAGGCCGCAGGCAAAAACTTCGTCTCCAAGGACCGCAAAAAAGAAATCGCCGAACGGGTCAAGCTCCACCTCATGTCCCGGTCCCTGCCCATCCCGGCCGTGTTCGAGGCCATCTGGAACACCATGGACCACGTCATCTGGCTGTGCACCACCAACGGCAAGGTCCAAACGCTCTTCGAAGACCTCTTCACCATGACCTTCGAACTGCACCTCGAACCGCAAACCCCGGCCTTCCTCGCCGAACGCATCCTCGGCGTCGAACGCGGCCTGGCCATCGAACACGTCGAACCCAGCGCGTTCGGAGGAAATGGATAGAGAGGAAGAGAGAAAAGATGCCTCCGGCGGCCAGGGGGAAACTTTTTGAAAAAAGTTTCCCCCTGGACCCCCTTCAACAACTTTCAATAGGGGGTTGAGGCTCATGCCGCGCGGCCATGCCGGGATCGCTCCCGGGCAAAGGGCGCGTGGCCGACCAGCCAACCGCACACCATACCTAAAGCATACCGATGCCGGGAGGGCATGCGTATGGATATAAACATGGCGGAAGCCAAAAATCCGGTGCTCGGCCAGGACTTCCTGACCTGGCTCTGGTTCAAAAGCGAAAAAAGCGGCTGGCTCTTCAAGCTGCCCGACGGCTCCGAGGTCAACGTCTACCTGGAGCAGAAAATATCGGTGCGCGGCGGCTCCGGCGAGGAAGCCGAAACCGCCACCGTCTCCGGCCCCCATGCCCAGTTCGCCGAAGCGCGCCTGGGCGTCAAAAGCGGCAAACGCGTGGACCGCGCGCTCATCCGCTTCGAACAGGACGGCGAAACCTGGACCGTTGTGGCCAAGGCCGACGACTTCACGCTAAACGCCCTGCGCCCCCCCAAAACGGAAACCCGCTCCGAAGAAGGCGACGACCCCGACGCCAAGGTGCTGGAAAAGATGTACCTGATCGAAAAATGCGCCGGCTTCTTCGACGCGCTCTATACGCAGTTCCTCAATGTCCGCCTGAGCCAGGGCTGGACCGGCGAACTCTCCGATTTCGCCGAATGGCTGCGCGAAGGCGTGTAGCGGTAGCGGGAAGCGTGCCTCCGGCGGCCAGGAGAGGCGCTGCCTCTCCTGGACCTCACCGCCGGGGGGCGGGCGCGCCCCCCGGTCCCCCCGATTCGCTCTGGCCAGCGGAAGGCGTGGCCGGCTTGCGAAGGGTCGGAGCCCTGAAAGATGGTGCCTGCATTTCGCCCGACGATGCCGCCGCTTCGCGGCAGGCGCGCCGGGCGAAATGCAGGCACCACCAGCCGTCGCCCCTGCGGGGCGAAAGGATTGCACAGCGAATTTTAACAAATCGCCCCCATTAGAA